>JAZLIK010000112.1:0-11034 GCA_045617345.1 Lachnospiraceae bacterium
CCATAATGTCTCCTTAAAAAAATAATAGAATGATTAACGGTTACTATTCACAGTCGGGTATTATTATCCGACTATGGAGGCTGTTCAAAACACATGAATAAGCTTTCAGCTGCGAAGCAGCGACTGACTGCGCAGCAGGCAGGGCTTATGAATGTATTTTGGACAGACTGTGAATAGTAACGATTAACGAACATCCGGATATCATTATACATCCTGACCTACACAATTACAAGAGTCACTGATTTTGCGGCGCGCTTCTATGAATGTTTTTGACCGGACGGTGAATAGTAACTGTATAAGCCGGACTCCACGTGTGAAGTTTTGTTTGTCTTTTTACAGCGGTTGTGGTATCATGGTGGCAGGATTTGAATCGGGATATTTTCTAATGTTTGGGTCAGAAATTCTCCAAACGATTTGAAAAAAATGCGGAAACAGTTTCTGTTTAAAGCCGGGTGACAAAAACGCAGGCCGGGAGCTTACTCATGAGCTCGTGGATATTATCACATGATTATGAATGCGTTTTTGACAGAACATTAAACGGTAACATAAATTAAGGCTTGTAATCGCACCCTGAATCGAATCCGGCTGAAAGAATGAGGTGAGTTATAGATGAGGACTGTTCTTGTAGCTTTGACGGTTATTGTATTTTTGATAGGTACACTTCCGTTACTGCTCATATTTTTACTTATAAAGCTGTTTAACAAAAGAGCCTGTGCGGTTGCTTCACAGGCAGTTATAAAGGTCGTTTTTAAGCTGGTGCTTTTCCTGGCCGGTGCGAAGATGCAGGTTCGCGGTACGGAAAATATTCCGAAGGACAGACCGGTGCTCTTTATCTCAAATCACAGAAGCTATGCGGATGTGCCCATGGCATACAGTACTCTTGTCGGGGCTACCGGATTTATTGCCAAGAAGGAAATCCGTAGAATTCCTGTTTTGAACATATGGATGACGAATATGACATGCCTTTTCCTTGACAGAAATGACATGCGTCAGGGGCTGAAGACAATACTTAAGTCAATTGATTATGTCAAAGCCGGTTATTCCGCATTTATTATGCCTGAAGGAACCAGAAATCATAACGAGGAAATGCTCGAATTTAAGGAAGGCAGCTTTAAGATTGCCGAGAAGTCGGGATGTCCTGTTATTCCGGTGGCAATTTCCAACTCAGATGCACTTTTGGAGCTTCATATGCCCTGGGTAAAGAAGGCACGTGTAGCCATCAGCTACGGCAAGCCTATCGAGACCGCCAACCTGTCAAAGGAAGAGAAAAAGTCGCTCTGCGCGGATACAAAGGCAGTTATAGCGCAGATGATGGAAGAGGATAAGGCATATATAAACGGTAACTGACTGCGTAGCAGGCAGGGCTTAGGAATGCGTTCTGTTCGGATTGTGAATAGCAACAATCTGAGTCATTAGTGAAAAGCCTGTTATGAGCACCACGGAATTAATCGGCGAAGAGAACTGTTTGTAAGCGGAAGGATAATGAAATGCAGGATTATTTGTATTCTACAATAGGTTTCATTGCTATAGCAATTCAACTTATCATCAACTACAAGGTTATGTTTATTCCGGGGAGCAGTGCCGGAAGAAAAGCGGGCGGGATGTACCGTTTGCTGATGCTCACAATTTTTGCTTATTATATAACCGATGCCCTGTGGGGAATTCTGGCGGGGCTGGAATGGATTTCACTCCTGTTTGTGGACACTACTGTTTATTTCATCGCAATGTGTTCGGCCATCGTCTGCTACTACAGATATTTTGTGGAATATCTGGGGATGAAGGACTGGAAGGGACATCTGTTTACATGGTTCGGTAACTGTTTCTTTACTCTGGAAATAGTATTTCTTGTCATTAATTTCTTTTATCCATGCTTCTTCTGGTTTGAGGACGGCGGGGATTATACGACAGGTCCCGTGCGTTATATCGCATTGTGGATACAGGTTGCGATGTTTGCATTTTCCAGTATTGTAACGCTGAATGATGCTCTGAAAACCACAGGAGCAAACAGGAAACGCCATCTTGCCATTTCTTTTTTCAGTCTGATTATGTTTGTCGCCGTAATATTCCAGGAAAAATTTCCTCTGCTTCCGGTTTATGCGCTCGGATGTTTTCTTGGAAGCTGTGTCCTGCATGTTTATGTTGTGGGAGATGAGCAGGCTGAAGTATCAAATCAGCTTTCGAATTACAAGCAGGCCATTATTTCCGATGCGGTGGTTGCTCTGGAAGCCAATCTCAGCAGGGACGAGCTGTATTACGGAGTCTGGAAGGACGATTCCGGCAATGAAGTACCGCTTGAAAAAATTCTGGGGCTTTGTATCCCGTGCAGTTATGATGAATATATATCAACCTGGAATGACCGTTTTGTAAAGCAGGACAGCAGCGACCGGTTTGCAGTTAATACAGGAAGAGAGCATCTGCTTGAAGTTTTCGAAAGCGGATTGTCGGAAATTACTTTTGACTATCAGGCAAAGAAAATTTCCGGAAAAAACGTCTGGCTGCGTCGAAGCATTGCCATGACATACAATCAGGACGGGGATGTGATTGCTTATACAAATGTGAAGGATATCTCTTCCGTCATGGAACAGAAGGTGAGGGAGGATGCATATATACACGCTCTTGCAACGGAGTATGACAGCATTGCGATTGTTGAAATGCCGAATGACGACAAGCTCAGTGACAAGGTTCTGATTCACGGACGTCTGGTTGAACGTCTGGCGGCACTGATTGATGAAGAAACCGCAAATGAGGAGCACTACAGCAAAAAACTGGATCTGATGCTCCGCTTTGTTCATCCGGATGACAGAGAGCAGTTTTATGCGGAAACGAGAAGAGAAAAAATATTGCAGGCAAGCAGTGAAAACCGTACACAGACTGTCAATTTCCGTATTGTAAAAGAATCAGGAGACTATGTTTACTATCAGCTGCGCTTTGTGCCGCTCAGGGATGAGGCAGGGAATACAACCGGTGTTGTTGCCGGTATGAAGAATGTGGACAGCGAGGTCCGGAAGGAGAAAATCGCGAGACAGGAGCTGGAAACCGCCAAATATGCGGCTGAGGCGGCCAACCGTTCAAAGACTGCGTTCCTGAACAATATGTCCCATGATATCCGGACACCGATGAACGCTATCATCGGCTATACGGGCCTTGCTTCCAGTCATATTGACAGCAAAGAGAAGGTGCAGGATTATCTCGGAAAAATAAGCCAGTCATCCGAGCATCTGCTTTCACTTATCAATGACGTGCTGGATATGAGCCGCATTGAGTCAGGTAAGATGGTTCTGTCGGAAAAAGATGAAGACCTTGCGGAAATCATGCATACGCTTCGAAATATCGTGCAGTCTGACGTAAACAGCAGGCAGTTTGACTTTTTCATGGATTGTGACGTAAAAAACCAGTTTGTTGTCTGTGATAAGCTGCGTTTAAATCAGCTTCTTTTAAATATTCTTTCCAATTCCATCAAATACACACAGACCGGCGGAATTGTGTCTGCCCGCGTGAAAGAAACCGGACTTACCGAAACGGGATACGGGAGGTATGAGTTCAGCATCAGGGATAACGGTATCGGCATGAGCGAGGAATTTCTCAAGACAATTTTCAATCCGTTTACCCGTGCGAATTCTTCTACGGTATCGGGTATTCAGGGTACCGGTCTCGGTATGTCAATCACGAAAAACATCGTGGATATGATGGGTGGTTCGATTGATATTAAAAGCAAACTCGGTGAAGGTACCGAAACCGTCGTTAATCTTGAATTCAGGCTGGCGGATTCGAACAGGGAATTGCCACGGCTTGTTGCACTGGAAGGACTCAAGAGTCTTGTCGTCGATGATGATATTTCAGTCTGTCGAAACGTCTCCAGGATGCTTCACGATGTGGGAATGCGCAGCGAATGGTGCACATCCGGAAGGGAGGCGGTCGTTCGTACCGAAGATGCTCTGAGTCTGGGTGAGCTGTTCAAGGTTTATATCATAGATTGGCTTATGCCTGATATGAATGGTATAGAGACGACACGTCGCATCCGTCGAATTGTCGGAGATCAGGCACCTATCATCGTGCTTACGGCTTATGACTGGTCGGATATTGAGGAAGAAGCCAGGGAGGCAGGAGTAACGGCATTTATCGCCAAACCGCTTTTCCCGTCTGACATGCGCAACGTGCTGAACAGATGCTGCAGTCAGGCAATAGATGTTCCTGAGGTTGCAGAAAAGGGAATTAGCTTTGCAGGCAGAAAAATACTTCTTGTGGAAGACAATGAGATGAACCGTGAAATCGCCACCGAAATTCTGGAGGAAGACGGGTTCATTGTTGATACCGCTGAAGACGGTTCGGTTGCTGTCGAAAAAATGAAGAAGGCTGTACCCGGTCAGTACGATCTGGTTCTCATGGACATTCAGATGCCTGTCATGGACGGCCATGAAGCAACGCGCCGGATTCGTGCACTGTCCGATCAGAGGGTTGCAGGTATTACCATTATCGCCATGACTGCCAATGCCTTTGAGGAAGACAGGCAGCTGGCTCTTGCGGCAGGTATGGACGGCTTCCTGACAAAACCGGTGGAAATTGATAAACTGAAAGCCATGCTGGCGGAATTTTTGAGCAAATAAGGGCAGTTCGGGAAGGGCTTGTGAATGCGTTTTGACCAGACTGTGAATAGTAACGATTAGTGTCTCACCGTGGGAAGAAACAGTTGATTTTTTAAAACAGAAATGATACAATACATTTTGTGTCGGCGGGAATGAGGAAGCGTTCGAATTGGTTTTGAACGTACAGCGGATGCGGTCATTCGATGTTTCGGACCTCAGAGCCGTCGTATCAATGAATAATAAAGGTTCTGCACAGAGCAGGACCGGTGAATTTGGAGGATATGGTAATGCCGGGCTGGTTGATTGCGTTACTGATAATACTGGGCGTACTTGTAGTAGGATTTATTGTTCTTTATTTTGTGGGCAGAAAGCTTCAGAGAAAGCAGGAAGACAGTGAAGCCACCATGCGTGAGGGAGCTCAGCTCACATCGATGCTGGTTATTGAGAAAAAAAGATGTAAACTGAAGGAAGCCGGACTTCCGCCGATTATGCTTGAGCAGACACCGAAGCTTCTCAGAAATTCAAAGGTTGCTACGGTAAAGGCAAAGGTTGGTCCGAAGGTTTGGACTTTCATGTGTGATGAGAAGGCGTTCGGCCTCATCCCCGAGAAGAGGGAGGTAAAATGTCTCATCAACGGTCTTTACATCATTGAAGTGAAGAGTGCTCGCGGCGGTCTTGAGACTCCGCCCGCAAAGAAGTCATTTAAGCAGAAGCTCAGAGACAAGGCTGATTCACTGAAGAAGCAGTCCGAGCCGGAGAAGAATACAAAGAAAAAGAAGAAATGATTATTATGCCGATTGCAGTTGCAGTCGGCTTTTTTACCATATGGGAATTGATGGTTACTATTCACCGCTGATTTTGCGGTGCGCTTTATGAAATGTTTTGGGTCGGATGGGGAATAGCAGCAATTGATGTTCCGCACGAAAAAAACACGGATGTGGTTTGTAAACGATTGGATGAACAGAATTCCGAAAGGGAGGCGAACAACCCCGAACATTGGGGTTAAGCGTTTGTAAACGTATTGGATGAACCGAATTCCGGAAGGGAGGATTATGAGCGGAAAAAAGAAAATGACGACCGGCAGGATAGTACGGCGTATTTTGCTGATAATTCTTTTACTTCTTCTTCTGGGCGGGGGTATTGTCACACTGGTTGTATACGAAAAGTACGGAAAGCAGATACTTGAATGTCGTGACAAAGCAGTGATTATTGCGTCGAAGGTGACAAAGGATGATTTTCGCGGTAATGAGACTTCAATCTGTTATTATTCAGACGGAAGTGTTATGTCGGTGCTGAAGGCCGAGAAGGATGTTTATTATCTGGATTATGAGAATATACCGAAAAACTGTGTGTCGGCCATGCTTGCTACCGAGGACAGAAAGTTTTTTACGCATAACGGTTATGATATATATGCGATACTGAGAGCCGCAAAGGCATACATTGTCAATGAAGGCGAAATACATCAGGGAGGAAGTACCATCACGCAGCAGCTTGCCCGAACCGTATTTCTGACGAATGAGCAGACCGTTGAACGAAAGGCCACAGAGATTTTTCTGGCGGCAGAGCTTGAAAAGAGGTTTTCGAAGGAACAGATTCTGGAGTTTTATCTAAACAATATTTATTTTGCAAACGGTTATTACGGGCTTCAGGCTGCGGCCGAAGGCTATTTTGACAGATCGGTAGGTGACCTGTCACTGAGCGAGCAGGCATATCTGTGCGGAATCCCGAACAGTCCTTCAAGCTATAATCCGATTCGTTATCCCGGGAAAACCTTGGAACGACGGGACAGTGTTCTGAAGCAGATGTTTGAGAACGGATATATTTCGGAAGCGGAATATCATGATGCACTTGCGCAGGAGATTGTGCTGAAACAGGGAACAACCGAGAAATATGATTATGCGGAGACATATACATATTTTTGCGCGGTTCGTGCAATTATGACTACGGAGGGCTTTAACCTCAGGACCGATTTCCTGAACGATACCGACAGGGAGGCTTATGAGGAGATATATAATGACGAATTTGCCAGAATTAAAAGAAGTCTGTTTACAAAGGGGTACAGAATATATACTTCTTTGAACCGTACAAAGCAGGAACAGCTTCAGGAAGCGATAAATGATGAACTGGCGGGGTATACTGAGGTAAATGAAGAGGGTATTTATACGCTTCAGTCAGCGGCAGCCTGTATCGACAATGACACCGGTTTCGTGGTGGCTGTTATCGGAGGCCGCGGTCAGGATTATGAAGGCTACACGCTGAACAGAGCCTACCAGAGCCGGAGGCAGCCGGGAAGCTCGATAAAGCCGCTGATAGTCTATACGCCGATGTTCGAAAGAGGTTATTACCCGGATACGCCGGTTGTTGATGAAAGATTTGCCGGAGGACCGCGTAATTCCGGCGGTGTGTATTCCGGTGAAATCGATGTAAGATATGCGGTATCTGTTTCAAAAAATACGGTTGCCTGGAAGCTGTTTGAAGAACTGACACCGAAAACAGGTCTTTCGTACCTGAAAAGAATGAATTTTGACAGAATTGTTGACAGCGATTATGTACCGGCGGCAGCTTTGGGCGGCTTTACATACGGTGCATCGGCGGTGGAAATGGCCGGTGCGTATGCGACACTGGCAAACCAGGGTGTATTCAGGACTCCGACCTGCATCGTGAGAATTTGTAATGCTGACGGTGAAATCATTATTGACAATTCGGGTGAGAGAATATTGACGGTTGAAAATACCGCTTTCTCGGATGCTCCGCTTTACATCGGTAATCAGTCACGCATCGAACGCAGAATTTACGATAAAAACGCAGCGCTGATGATGACCGATGTGCTTCAGACAGTAATGACGACCGGAACGGGAAGGAAAATGGCGCTCGACGGTATCACTTCGGCGGGAAAAACGGGCACGACGAACGACCAGAAGGACGGATGGTTCGCGGGCTATACGGGTTACTATACTACCGTGGTGTGGGTAGGCTATGATTATCCGAAGAAGCTGGATGAGCTTATGGGTAATACATATCCGGGCTATATCTGGAAGAATTTTATGAGCAGGATTCACGAGGGCTTTGAGGACAGGAGCTTTGAAACGTTTGTCGACGACCGGATACCGGAGACTGTGGAGGAGGATACGGACGGAGACGGAATCCCGGACTATTTGGAGGAGGACACGGATGGAGACGGAATCCCGGATTATCCGGAGGAGGACACGGACGGAGACGGAATCCCGGACTATTTGGAGGCAGACACGGACGGAGACGGAATCCCGGATTATTTGGAGGAAGATACGGACGGAGACGGAATCCCGGATTATCCGGAGGAGGATACGGACGGTGTGGAAGCACGTCTGCCGGATGGTTTTGAAGGACATCGCGTGGCCGAGGACGGAAACGGTGGTTTCGTTTATATCAGTGACAGGCTTGCAGATATTTACGGCAATGATGTGACTGTTGACTGGGAGGGTAAGCCGGTATATTTTGATGATGACGGTGACAGAATTCTGTATTCAAATGGGAAAAAGGCGGTAAAAGTCGGACCTGACGGATACCCGTCCGACATATATACCGAAGGCGAGTGGATTCTCTATGATGAAATGGGGAATCCTGTAATAGTCAAGGTTAAGTGATGCGACGCTAACGGTATTAACTACAGTATCTGTTCAGGTTCATTAATCATAGAACTGTATTTCGAACTACAGAAAAAGGAAATTCGTTTATTACGGAGGATGGTAAAATGGGCATTTTTAAAGCATTATCGGCATCGTTGCAGGGAGTTGCGCACAATCAGTACAAAAAGTTTTTTTATTGTGATTCAATGCCTAATGATGTTCTTATGGTAAAGGCTTCGAAAAAATCGGTAAAAACTTCTGCTGACGATGAAGCCGAGAATATAATCCCCGATGGTTCTGTTGTTGCTGTGAATGAAGGGCAGTGCGCTATCTTTGTAAGCAGCGGAAAGGTGATGGAGGTTTGTGCGGAGCCCGGCTCTCACGAAATATCCAACCCCGAAGCAACCGGTATTTTCAGTGGCGGAAAACTGAAAAATGCAGTTAAGGAGGTAGGAAGAAGATTCTCTTTTGGAGGAGATGCACCTGCTATTGATCACAGAATTTATTTCATTAATACAAAGATAATAATGTCCAACAGGGTGAATGTGGAATATGCTGCATTAAGGGGCTTCAATATTGGCGGTATCTGCAGTACCTACGGCACACGCCTGGTAAGTCACGGTATCTATTCGTACCGTATTGTAAATCCGGAAATTGCATACAGGATGCTCATAGGAGATGCATTAAGAACCTTCACGGTAAGATATTTTAACACTGCAATAGCCGATGCGCTTTCCCGATATATAAAATATACCATGTATGGTGCACAGAACAGCAGTTACAAGCCTACGCCCGATTCACCCGAAGCCGATATTGATGAGTATCTTTTGGAAAATTTCGGCATTCAGATAAATTCGCTTGATTTTGTTGATTACGGTCTTTCAAACGCTGACGGTGTCTTTATCGATAATCAGAGAAGCAGGTCTTTTTCACGGTCTGCAAACACAGATTCTTCTGATGACACTTATCAGAAGAGCATAAAGAATAAGGGTTTTGTGGATTTTGATAACGAAAAATCTGATGGAAATGGCACCCTAAATGATTCAAATATCAAAGATTATAATGATAATGATATCGGGGTTAATTCAAATATGCAGGAAAGCACTGATAATTCCGGCACTGTTAATTCGGGACATCAGGAAAAAATTAATAACAGCAGTTTTTCTTTTGCAAAATGGATATGTAAATGTGGCAATACCAATACTTCAAAATTCTGCACAGAATGCGGAAAATGGAAGTGCGGTTGTGGTTCTGTGGCTGAGGGCAATTTCTGCGGTGAATGTGGGGCACACAGATAAGTTTTTTTACTTTATAGGAAATTGGCAATATGGCCGATTTACAGGAATGAAAGGGGTTCAGATTATGATTAATAACAACCGATCGGATAATGTTTCTTTTACAGAAAACAGGGTATGCCATTGCAAAACAGGAATTAAAAGAGCTGCATGTTTTTTTATGATATTTGCGGCTGTTTCACTAAGCGGCTGTAACGGGAATAAGAATGCTGACAAGAAGCTAATAAGGCAGGGTATCCCGGGATGCTCGAAAAAATCGAGGAGATTAATAAAAGCCGGTTTATTCATTGGGAAAGTGCCGCATCAGTTATATCCGAAAAAATATCAAAGGCAGGGGATGAAGAACGTCGGAAAATGTATGATGAGTCGCCTTACTATGATATCAGCAGGGTAGCGGTAGTACGTTCGGATGAACGAATATTTTCACTGGTTTCTACCGATGAAAGCTATACGGGAGAAGAGGAGCGTTTCACGGTTCAAACCGCGAATATAGATCCCGTTACGGGCGAAGAGGTTGATTTCAACGATTTATGCACAAACCGGGAGCGGTTGCTGCAGTTTGCGGAAAAAGCGGCAGTCGACCATTTTTCGGGTGACGGAATTTCAGATAATAACGAAACAGAAAAATTCATGACAGAATTTAATGTGATGTTAAGCAGCGGGAATGTACCGTTTGTAATAGGAAATGGCGGAATCGGTTTTTATTTCGGCGGGCAGAAGCCGTGGAGCTTCTTTGTAGATTTTTCTGATGGAGAGAACAGAGAATTATATAAATCGATATTTTCAAAAGCATACGGAATGGGAGCAGAATCCTACAGTATAAAGCTTAAAGAGGATATTCCGTATAATGTTTTATTTGCAAACGACGGAAAGAACGGAAATGTTCAGTTTTCGCTGAATCAGGCTTATAAGGATGGGATTCTTATGGTTGAAAAAGTTATTTTGTATGCAGACGGCAGGGAAAAAGCAGAGCTTGAGCCTGTTGATGCCGATACCGTGAATGCGAAGCTGATAGTGGACCCCTCGGGGGTATATGTCTGCCTGACGTTTACCACTCCTTATGAGAGTGATGGCGACGGAAGCTTCCAACGGGTATACAGAATAGATGGTAATTCGATATCGTATGAGGATTCATTGCAGGTAAAAAATGCATGTGATACAGTGGATTTATCGGATTATCCGGGGTTCACGGAGGGGGCGGATATCCATGTAGATATAATGGATGATTCCGGGCTGCATTAATCAAAGAAGCAATACGAAGTTCCTATTCTCGGTTACTTTGTGAACAGTAAATTACCATGGCTTATTTTGCACCGCAGCGGGGAGTAAAAGTGGTATTACCCTGAGTGACAGGTATTGCTTTTTTATATATATGTGGTATAATTGTTTCAGTTCACAGTCGGATATTTTCTTGTTACTATTCACAGTCTGTCCAAAACGCATTCATAAGCCCTGCCTGCTGCGCAGTCAGTCGCTGCTTCGCAGCTTATGGCTTATTTGTGCGAATAGCGAGTAGTCTGAACGGAAGCTTGCTTACGTTCAGACTCGAGC
>JAZLIK010000113.1:0-34550 GCA_045617345.1 Lachnospiraceae bacterium
ATGACTTATTTATGAATTTCAACAGACTTAGGAAAGTAACGCAATCTAAAATATTTGAGGATATTCATGAAAAAATTACATTTGAATTCATTATGTGTACTGATATTGTTTCTTACTGCATTTGTTGGTAATTTACCGTCATATGCAGCTCCCGTGGTTCCGGATTACAGAATAAACGAGAACGGTATTTGGACAAAGGACACCTCAGTTCCACAATTTAGAAAAAGCCCCGTTTCATCGAGACTGTCCTCAGACGATACCTCTGCCCTTCTTATGTTTACCGGCGACCTGATGTGTCTGGCCGGTCAGCAGTTTTCCGCAGAACGACGCAGCAGCTTTAATTTTGATTCGTCATTTGGTTTTGTTGAGAAACTGTTCAACTCTGCGGATTTTGTGTGTGGAAATCTTGAATCTCTCATTTCATCGTCAAATCCACTCACCAAGCAGCAGAAAAACATCGGCTCAGCGCCTCAGTGCAACGGACCCGAGGAATATCTTTGGGCGCTGCGTAAAGCAGGCTTCGACTGTCTCGTTACCGCGAACAATCACTGCTGCGACTGGGGTACCTCAGGTATATGTGAAACCGAGAAAATGCTTGACAAATATCACTTTGCTCACGTCGGTACGTCTTCATCCATAGAACGTAATTATGTTCTGTTTGATGTAAAAGATTTCAGGATAGCCATCCTGTCAACTACACATATCATCAACCAGAGAGGTAAACTTAATGCTGATGAAATGTATTCCATGGTCAGCTGCTATGATAAAGAACGGGTTATTCATGATATAGCGGATGCAAGGCTTAACGGTGCCGATTTCGTGGTTGTTTACTGTCACTGGGGCACAGAAAACACTGAGGTACTCACTTCATTACAAAAGGATTCAGCACTCGATGTCGCGGAAGCGGGCGCTGACCTTATCATAGGCTCTCATCCGCACTGCCTTCAGGGAAAGGAAATTCTTACAACATCCGACGGTCGTTCCGTACCTGTCATGTATTCCATGGGCAATTTTGTATCCAGCATGGCGCGCGACATAAATAATGATACTATAATTCTAAACGTGCGCATCAGCAGAAATTCAGACGATAAATCCTATATTGAAGCAATAAACTACATTCCCTGTCATGTTATGAATTCCGCTACCTACGGAAATTTGTGTGTTGTTCCCACCGAGCCTGTTTTTAATAACGTTTCAGCTTCAGCATCGCTTCAGGCGGCAGAAAAGAGAATACGCAGAATTATTGGAAGCTTTGATTTCCCGTTCACCTGAAAAATCATTATAAATGAAATTTGTCCGGCCTCCATAGCAGGATATCCGTAAATATTGTTATTAATCACCGTCTGGCCAAAAAATTCATCAAACACGTCACAAAATCAGTGTTGAATAGTAACTTTTTAACAAGATTATCCCTTGTATTCAACCCTGTCAAATGATAAAATGCTGATATAGGATTACTGCTTACAGTAAGTTATTAACAAACATTGTTGCTATTCACCACCGGTTTTGCGGAGCGCTTAATGAATGTTTTTAGCCGTGAATCGAATAGTTACGATTATAGCACAGAAAATCTTCATCAATCTGCGAACAGTGAATTAATGCTTGGTCGCAAAGCTTATGAAATGTTTTGTACAGATGTAAACAGTAATGTTGAAATATTTTGAGGTATTATAAATTTATCAATTAATATTATCGGAGGTTTACAATGCAGTACGGTTATTTTGATCTTGAAAACAAAGAGTATGTCATCACTCGTCCCGATACTCCGGCTCCCTGGTGTAACTATCTCGGTTCACCCGCATACGGTGCCATCATTTCAAACAACGGCGGTGGTTACAGCTTCGTAAAGAGCGGTGCAAACGGAAGAATTTCCAGATACCGCTTCAATTCTCAGATGTCACTTCCCGGACGTTACGTCTATATCAGGGACAATGAGACCGGTGATTACTGGTCGGCTACATGGCAGCCTGTAGGCAAGCCTCTTGACACCTATAAAAGCGAATGCCGTCACGGAACGGGCTACTCTGTTATGACCTCAGAGTATTCAGGTATTCGTTCGGAAATCAGCTACTATGTCCCTCAGAATGCAGAATATGAAGTATGGCGTACCAAGATTACCAATAACACGGACAGTTCACGTAATCTGTCTATGTTCGGTTTCGTTGAATTCACTAATGAGAACAACTACGAGCAGGATCAGGTAAATCTTCAGTATACGCTCTTTATTACACGCACTGAGCTGCTTAACAACAAAATAATTCAGCATATCAATGAAAATCAGGGCAAGGATTCAACCGGCGCCAACTACCGCGAGCGTTTCTTCGGACTTGCAAAAGCAAAGGTTACTGCAGCAAACGGTAATTTCGATTCGTTTATCGGTGCTTACAGAACGTTTTCCAATCCGATTGCAGTTGAGAACGGCAAATGCGACGGCATGATGAATTACAACAACAATGCCTGCGGCGCTCTTCAGTCTGACGCTGTTATTGCACCCGGTGAGACAAAAGAACTTATTTATATTCTTGGTCAGAAATGTCCTGCCGAGGCTGATAAAATTATCGCCAGATACGAGAAAGACGGTCTCGTTGATGAAGAGATTTCTGAATTAAAGAAGTACTGGCATTCAGAACTCGATAATTTCAAGGTAAATACTCCTTCCGTTGAATTTAACAACATGATAAATGTATGGAATGCATATCAGTGCTTTATCACTTTTACCTGGTCAAGAGCCGCTTCACTTATTTACTGCGGTCTCAGAAACGGCTACGGTTACAGAGATACAGTTCAGGATATTCAGGGAATTATCCACCTCGATCCCGAAATGGCGCTCGAAAAGATTCGTTTCATGCTCTCTGCTCAGGTAGATAACGGCGGCGGTCTCCCCCTTGTTAAGTTCAATCACAATGCAGGTCATGAAGATACTCCTAATGATGCTTCTTATGTTCAGGCAACCGGACATCCCTCCTACCGTGCTGATGATGCTCTCTGGCTCTTCCCGACCGTTTACAAATATGTCGGTGAAACCGGTAATAAGGCTTTCTATGATGAATCGATAGTATATGCCAACGGTGGAGAAGCTACTGTTTACGAGCATCTGAAGAAGGCTATTGATTTCTCAATGAACAGACTCGGTGCGCACAATATGCCCGCAGGTCTTCATGCCGACTGGAATGACTGTCTCCGTCTCGGTGCAAAAGGTGAATCTACCTTCGTTGCTTTCCAGCTCTATTACGCAATGAGCATGATGAAGGATTTGGCCAATGAACGCGGTGACAGAGATTATGTTGCATATATTGAAGATGTTCAGTGTAAACTTGGTGCCACTCTTGAAAAATGCTGGGATGAGGACCGTTTTATCAGAGGTATTCGTGAGGACGGTGTCATTGTAGGTGCCAAGAAGGATCCCGAGGCCAATATGTGGCTGAATCCTCAGAGCTGGTCAGTCATATCCGGCTTTGCTTCAAAGGAACAGGGTGACAAAGCCATGGACAGCGTAGAAAAGATTCTTAACACAAAGTATGGTGTTAAGCTTCTCGAGCCTCCTTACAGAGAGCATTTCTTTGAAGGCGCACTGATGCATATTTTCAACCCCGATACAAAGGAGAACGGCGGCATCTTCTCTCAGTCACAGGGCTGGGCTATACTCGCCGAAGCTCTTCTCGGTCACGGCAACAGAGCATTTAAGTATTTCCTTGAAAGCTCTCCCGCTTCGATGAATGACAAGGCCGAAATCAGATGCATCGAGCCTTATGTTCACGGACAGTTTGTGGAATCTTCCGCTTCTCCTTTTGAAGGACGTGCACATGTTCACTGGCTCACCGGTACTGCTTCTACAGTTATGGTCGGCTGTGTTGAAGGTATATGCGGTATGCGGCCCGATGCTGATGGTCTCATCATCAATCCTTCCATTCCTTCAGACTGGAACAGCTTCTCAATCGAAAAGAAGTTCCGCGGAACCAAGCTCAGTATCACTGTTGAGAACCCCAATCACAAGGAATCGGGTGTTACAGAGGTTTACCTGAACGGAACCAAGCTCGACAGCAACAAAATTCCTGCAGACAGACTTACCGCAGAGAATATAATAAAGGTTGTTATGTGACAAACCATTACAATGCTTTTACAGACAATAATTCATTTATGACAATCAAAAGCGACCGACTGCAAAGCAATCGGTCGCTTATTTTTAACATCGGTTATCTGTCCTCACAAAAATACGACAGTCTTAACGTCGGTTATCTGTCCTCTCTAAAATACGGCAGTCCTAAATGTGCGGGCGGCTGGTCCTCTTTCTTCTTTCGGAAGGAAACCAGTATAAGCACTACAAGCGTAACTACATATGGAATTACTCTGAAAAGCTCTGAGGTAGCTCTGGTAAGTCCGGGAATATAGAGATATGACCAGTAACAGATTCCAAATATATAAGCTCCCCATATGACATTCAGCGGTCTCCATGTAGAGAATATTACAAGAGCAACAGCAAGCCAACCGAGTGCTTCTATGGTACCGTCATTTGCCCAGGTTCCTTTTACATAGTCCATGGTATAATATAAACCGCCAAGACCGGATATTCCGGCTCCTATACAGGTTCCGAGATACTTATATTTTGTAACATTTATTCCGGCTGCGTCGGCCGTGCCGGGATTCTCTCCTACTGCACGCAGATTCAGACCTGAACGTGTTTTGGTCAGGAAGAAATGCATCAGTATGGCTACAGCAATAGCAACATATGTCAGCCATCCGTAACCGAATATTGCGTATAGCGGGTCCTTTGTGCTTGTTCCGGCGATAGCGGTTATATAAGCCGAAAATGCGCCTGAAGCCACGTCAACCGATATCTGACCTGCTCCTCCTGCAAGCTTTAAAAGCATACCTCCGAAGAAATTGCCGACACCGGCACCAAATATTGTAAGTGTAAGTCCGGTAACGTTCTGGTTTGTTCTGAGCGATATCGTAAGGAAGCTGTATATAAGTCCTCCGAGGCATGATACAAGAAAACTGAAGAACAGAGCAAGCAATACGGACACTATTGCTACAGGATTTTCGGTATTGGTTTCATAGAAAAACGATGCCATCAGTCCCGAAACACCGCCAAGATACATGATTCCGGGAACACCAAGATTCAAATGTCCCGATTTCTCAGTGATAACCTCACCGAGCGCACCAAACATGATAACAGTACCATATTGAACGGCACTGTGGAAAAGAGTTAATAACTGTTCCATATCAGCACCTCCTAATCTTTCTTTCTGAAGTTAACCTTGTAGGTAATGAAAAACTCACTGCCCAAAAGGAAAAACAATATGATACCTGTAATAATCTTGGATACGTACTCATTTATGTGATACTCTGTCGCTATCTGGCAGGCACCCTTATCAAGAATGACAATCAGTGCGGATACAAGTATCATCATCAATGTATTAAATTTTGCAAGCCATGCAACGATAATTGCCGTAAATCCTCTTCCGTTTGCAGTATTCGTAGAAATGGTATGACTGGCACCCGAAACAGCGATAAATCCCGCAAGTCCGCATACAGCACCGGACAGAAGCATGGTTCTGATATATACGCGCTTAACTCTGATTCCCGCATAACGAGCTGTGTTTACTGAATCTCCTACAACAGTTATCTCATAGCCGTGTTTGGAATACTTCAGATAAATATACATTCCGACAACAACAATCATGACTATCAGGACGTTCCATCCGTAATCCATGTCCGCATAATCATGAAACATACTGGGCAGCCATCCGATATTTGTTCTCGGATTTACTACGCCGACAGTGTTTGAACCGTAAGGATTCTCCCAGTTAGCAACCATGAACGAGGTAAACTGAATAGCTATATAGTTCATCATCAGTGTAAAAAGAGTCTCATTCGTATTCCAGTGTGCTTTAAAGAATCCGGGAAGGAAGCCCCATAAAGCGCCTGCGGCAAGGCTTGAAGTAATCATGATGAGGAACAGGAAAATTGTCGGAAGGTCTGTCAGATACTTCATACATGCAAGTGTGGCAATTCCGCCTACAAGCATCTGACCTTCTGCACCAATATTCCAGAATCTCATGGCAAAAGCAGGTGCAAGTCCGACAGCTATGCAAAGTAGAGTCATGATATCACGAATTGTAATCCATGAACGCATTCCGGAACCGAATGCACCTGAAAACATTGAACCGTAAACCTTTATCGGATTCTCATTTACAATTATCAGAATAATGATACCTGACACAAGCAGTGCCATCAGAAAGAATATCACACGCACAAGAATTGACTTTTTTAAATCAAAATCGTCACGTTTGCTAATTCGGAACAGCGGCTCACGTACCGGTTTTACAAACTTTTCCTCATTCGCACTCATGCTCAGTACCCTCCTTTCTGAACTGTGTCATCAGCAGACCTACCTGCTCCTTCGTAGTAGTTCTGGCATCAACTATGCCGGACACCTGACCTCCGCACAGAACCATGATTCTGTCACACAAAGCAAGCAGTACGTCAAGGTCTTCTCCGACATAAACGACCGCTACACCTTTTTCCTTCTGTTCGGTTAAAAGATTATAAATTGTATGTGAAGTATTAATATCAAGTCCTCTGACGGCATACGCAGTCATAAGTACCGACGGAGCCGAGGCAATCTCTCTACCTACCAGAACCTTCTGTACATTACCGCCGGAAAGTCTTCTGACCGGGAAAGATACACTGGGCGTAACTACACCGAGTTCATCCTTTATTTTTTTTGCAAGTGAATCGGGCGATTTTCTGTCAAGAAGTATTCCTCTGCCGTCTCTCCAGGAACGTATCATCATATTGCCTGTCATTCCCATGTCACCGACCAGTCCCATACCCAGTCTGTCCTCAGGAACAAATGACATTGAAACTCCGTGCTTTCTGATAGACAGAGGATCAAGACCTACAAGATTCACAGGCTCCCTGTCCTTGGCACAAAAAATAATTTCACCGGTTTCAACCTTATACAGACCGGCTACCGCCTCAAGAAGTTCACGCTGACCTGAACCGGCTACTCCCGCAATTCCCAGAATCTCACCGGAATAAGCAGTAAACGAAACATTATCCAGTCTTTTGACACCTTCGGCATCAAGACAGGTAACACCTTTAACATCAAGTCGGGGCTTCGGGTCTATCGGATCGGGACGCCGGATATTCAGTGAAGTCGCGCGTCCAACCATCATATCGGTCAAATTCTGAGGACATGTATCGGATTTATTTACAGTACCGATATATTCACCC
Source organism: Lachnospiraceae bacterium (assembly GCA_045617345.1). Lineage (GTDB taxonomy): Bacteria > Bacillota > Clostridia > Lachnospirales > Lachnospiraceae > RUG11977. The sequence continues at coordinate 7,240 of JAZLIK010000113.1, forward strand.
TTTCGAAGAACCGCCACTCTGTCTGAAATCTCCATTACCTCGTTAAGCTTATGTGTAATGATAATAATCGATTTATTGTCTTTTTTCATGCTTCTCAGAACGTTAAACAGGTTGTCTGTTTCCTGAGGAGTAAGAACGGCCGTAGGTTCATCAAGAATAAGTATGTCAGCACCTCTGTAAAGGGTTTTGATAATTTCAACCGTCTGCTTCTGAGAAACGGACATCTCATATATTTTCTGATTGGGATCAATTTCAAATCCGTATTTTGAAGCGATTTCACTGACCTTCCGTGAAACCGCCTTCATATCAAACCTGCCCTCTTCCTTCAATCCGAGAACAATATTCTCAGCGGCAGTAAACACGTCTACAAGCTTAAAATGCTGATGAATCATTCCTATTCCGTACATGTAAGCATCATGCGGCGAACTGATAACGACCTCTTTGCCATTAATCAGTATTTTACCCTCATCAGGAAAATATATGCCCGAAAGCATATTCATCAGAGTAGTTTTTCCGCTTCCGTTCTCACCGAGAAGCGAAAGAATTTCACCCTTTTCAAGCGTAAGGTCGACGTTTTTGTTTGCTGTAACATGACCGAAACACTTTGTAATTTTTCGCATTTCTATAGCATTCTCTCCCATTGTAACCCCTTCCGTTGAATAAGATACACGCTTTTCTTTCGTATTATGTCGCCAATAAACTGAAAAGCGGCACAACATGTCGTAATTGACATTGCTTATTATACTGAAAAGGGAGGGCTTAATCTGATAAGTCCTCCCGCATAAATCAAACGATAATTTAGTTAAGTTCCTTGATACCGTCTATTCTAAGTGCAAATGAAGGAGCTGAGATGTACTCAGACTCATGATAATAACCGTCAACAATTGCTTCCTGCTGATCGTTTTCAAAATCACCGTCTGAATCAAAGCAAAGGCAGGATGTAACCTTCTGTCCGCCAACAGTGAAATTGTTTGTATCAAATACATGAATGGTACCGTTCTTGATGCCTTCTTCAGCTGCCTTTACAGCCTCTTCAGTACCTGCTGCACATGAAGAACCAAGAGCTGTGATTCCTACCGCACCTGTCTCGTATCCCTCAGACCAGTCAGTAGCAATCTTCTCACCCTTCTTGATCTGATTTAAAGCATATGTGTAATATACAGACCAGTCATTTGTTGATGATGTAAGAGCTGCCGTAGGAGCTACAGAAAGCATATCTACGTTATAACCTACAGAGTAAACAACCGTACCTGCCTTGTTAGCCTTCTCACATGCCTGAGGAGCACCGGTTGAATCAGCATGCTGTCCGATAATTACGCAACCGTCAGCCATAAGCATCTCAGCTGTTGTAGCTTCCTTTGTAATATCAAACCATGAGTTTGTGTATGAAACTTCCATTGAAACCTTCTCGTATACAGACTTGATACCAAGGAAGAAGCTAGTATAACCCGAAACAACCTCTGCGTAAGGATAAGCACCAACATAACCGATCTTTACGTTTCCGTCAGCATCAAAGTTGTTTGCTGAAAGCTTGCCCTGTTCAACGAGCTCCTTAACCTTCATACCTGCAACAACACCTGATACATAACGTGACTGATAAGTCTGGTTGAATGCATTTGAAAGATTCTTAAGACCTGACTTTAATGCATTGTCACCTGTCATGGCTACGAACTGCACATCGGGATACTGTCTTGCAATAGCCTCGGTATGTGACTCATGTCCGTAAGAGTTTGTAATAACAAGCTTGCAGCCCTGCTCAGCTGCATCTCTGCACTTATCTGCGCAAACTTCGCTCTCGGGAATGCTGTAATACCAGATAACATTGTCCTCTGTGTAACCGGTAGCCGCAAGAGCCTTTCTGATACCGTCAATGTGTGCAAATGTGTAACCCTCGTTCTCATCACCGACAAGAACAACACCGATAAGCTTGTCCTTGCTTCCCTCTGTGTTGTTGTCCGAACCCGAATTACCGTTGTTTGAACCACATGCACAAAGAGAAAGAGTAAGTACTGCAACAAGAAGCAATGAAACTAACTTTTTCATTCTTTCCTCCTAAAAATTTGATAATCTGTACTATTCTCAATCACACAGCAAACAAGAAAGCATGTCGCTTGCGACATGCTGCGCAGCTTTTGCGTCGCATTAGCGACAAAAACCGAAAGCAAAAGCGTACGCATCCTCGCAGAGCTTTTTTTCTTTATCGGACATAATTTCCCATAAAGTAATATGCACTGCAAAAATACTGCGAATACCGCATGAATTGGAAGTCTGTTCTCTTCGATTATCATTGATATTTACTCCCGGTCCGGTCTTAAAACCGAACCACCATGCATGATTGTAGCACAGACAAAATAATTATTCTACCCATTTTTGCATTTTCATTAATTTCAGCAAAAATGCACAAAAAGCCACCTAAAAATTGGGCAAGATTGACATTGCCAAAAGACCTTAAAAATACTAAGTATCCAATAAAAAAACAATATTCAGTTAATTTTTCGTAACCGACCAGAAATTACTCTGAAGTAGTCTCTCGGCTGTCTCATTGTCACCCGAACCAAGCAGTTCTCTGATTCTCGAACTGCTTATATTTTCATTTTCAAACTTTAAGCACGGAACAACGTTCAGCTTAAATGAATACTTCATGCTGAGCTTTTCGAGAAGCTTTGTATCTCCCGCTCTGTTATGACCGAAACGGAAGTTGTCTCCGACAGTCAGCACCTTTATTCCGAGTGCGTCAACCAGAACTTTTTCTACAAATATCTCCGGCTCCATATTGCGCGTTTTTTCATCAAACGGATAATTTATCAGGTAATCATATCCTCTGGTGTTGAGATATGTTATCTTCTTCTCACTGCTGTATATCTTTTCAGATTCATTCAGCATATCAAACGAAAAAATAACAAGCGGGTACCTGCCCCTGTATTTTTCCATCTCAACAAACAACTCCTGGTGTCCCGCATGAAGGCCATCAAATTTTCCGATTGAAACGCAGGTATTCTCCAGTCTGAAATTCTTACTGTTAATTATCTGCATATATAACTCCCTGCCGCCCAGCGCGACGGCCGATTTTGCGTTACTATTCAACGTCCGACGAAAAGAATTCATAAAGTACGCCACAAAATCAGTGATAAATAGTAACGATTTAGGTGCTTCGAACATTACTGTTCACAGTCTGTTAAAAAACAAACACAGCCTGTTAAAACCAAATAAGGCAAAAAATTATGTCTGGTGAAACATTTTCAGAGGCTTATAATAATTTTTATCGACGCACCATTCATATATGGCAATAAAATTATGCATACTGTCATATACTCTGACCTTCGGTTCAGGCTCAGTAATATACTCTGAAAAATGTCTGAATCTCATAATGTTTCCGTTAAGAAGCACACTGTCATATTTTTCCTTCGATGTCAGCGAGGGATACATCATAAAGCATCTGTCGGTCGGTACAAGCATAGTATCGGGAATATCACCGCTGCCGTCTTTATAAGCTTTAAACACATCCTCAATCTGCTTAAGCTTATAGGACTCTTCAACTGTGAATTCACCGACTCTTGTTCTCAGAAGCTTTTCCATACAGGCGCCGCATCCGAGTCTTCTGCCTATGTCCGCGCAGAGTGTTCGGATGTATGTGCCCTTTTCACAGTCAACACGAAGAATAACCCTGCAAACAGGTATTTCCGAGCTTTCTTCATTGATAATAGTCCCGTCATTCCATTGCCAGCGGCCCTTTTCATTAAATTCATCATCATTATATTTATTGAACAGGCTGTCCCTTAAATCGTAGGAATGGTTCTCGCCAAGCTTCATAAACTGAGGTTCGGACACTATATCGATTGAATTAATATGTACTCTTCTTTTCTCTCTTTCGAGATCTATTCCCTGACGCGCAAGCTCATAAAGCTTTTGACCGTTCACCTTTATTGCAGAAAACATCGGTGGTACCTGTTCGATATCACCGACAAATTCACTTATGACCTCACTCAGCCTGTCATTTGTAATTTCACTGACATCGCCGCAGCTGACTATGCTACCGGTAGAGTCCTCCGTATCCGTCTCAATTCCGAGTAAAAGAACCGTTTCGTAGGTTTTAGACCTGTCTGTCAGTATCTCACAAATCTTGGTCGACATTCCGAGGCACACAGGCAGGACACCTACGGCAGCCGGATCAAGGGTTCCTGTGTGTCCGATATGACGCTCTCCCGTAATTCCTCTGAGTCTGGCCACAACATCATGAGAAGTATAGCCTTTTTCCTTATAAACGTTTATTATTCCGTCCATTACCGCTCCAAAATCACATTATTCCCTGCTAATTTTTCATCTGCTTTTCAATTTCTCTGGTAAGTGAATTGATAACATCATAAACCGACCCGTACATGGTACAGCCGGCTGCTCTGACATGACCGCCGCCCTGGAACATCACGCATATCTTACTTACATCCACAATTTCGCAGGAACGCATGCTGACCTTCCATTCACGTTTCTTTACTTCCTTCAGCAGAATAGCCACTTCCACACCCTTAGTAATTCGCAGGTTGTCAATAATACCATCCATATCCGAGTTTGAAATACCGTAAAGCTTCTGAACCTCGGAAGTTACGGAAGAAAATATAACTTTTCCATCCATCAGCAGAATTGATTCCATCAGGCATCTTCCGAGTATCTGGTTCTGAACGTAAGATTTTTCATAAAATGTCTTATCAACGGTATAAGTAGGATTTGCGCCTTTTTCTATCAGTGCTCCTGCAATCTCCATTGTTCTTCGGGTAGTATTTGAAAATTTAAATACACCCGTGTCATGAACGATACCAAGATAAAGAGCCTCTGCAACACTTTTTGATATACGACGTTCATCAAGTATTGTAAATATCAGCTCCGATGTGGCAGCTGCTTCCGGACATATCAGATTTTCCTGAGCATAGCCCGTATTTGTGGGGTGATGATCAAAGCAGTATGTAAAAGAAGCTGCATTAAAATATTTTGCGGCATCTCCGATTCTGTCAAGATCACCGCTGTCCAGCGCGATGAATACATCATATTTTTCTTTTTCGGGATAATCGGTAATGATACTGTCACTTCCGCTCAGGAAAAGAAACTTCTCGGGCACCTCTTCGGCAAACACGTCCACTGTTGCAGATGTGTTTTCACGAAGATATGTCGCCAGACCGAGACATGACCCGATGCAGTCACCGTCCGGACGAAGATGACCTGCTATTCCGATTCTTGCAGCATTATTTACATCATTCCAAAATTTTTCTATATTCATATTTCTCCATTGTTCAACGGAATGTCAAATGATTACGGAGTCAAAAGAACTGACGACTGATAATTCACACATATCTTCGGTTACTGTTCACAGTCTGTCCAAAACACATTCATATTCCGTTTAATTATTACATCGCCTTTTCACGGCTTTTACACATTATGATTACAGCGTCAAAAGTCTTTTATGGAATTGATGTATAAAAGACTTTATGACGCCAGCATCATAAAAACATAAAATGTTAATTACTAATTATCAGCTTCATCGCTTTCCGAATCATCAGATTCTTCTTCAAAAATCTCCTCATCATTCTGATGAAGGTCGGCATTTATCTCATCAATCAGATGTGACATATTAACACCGTACTCAATCGACTGGTCACATATAAATGTGAGGTCGGGAGTATTTCTGAGGTTAAGATTGTGTGCAAGCTGAGATCTGAGGAAAGGAGTTGCACTCTTTAATCCTTTAAGTGTATTCTTTCTGGCATCTTCATCACCAAGAACACTGATATAGACCTTTGCGGTCTTTAAATCCGGCGCAACTTCGACATTTACCACCGATGTCATTGCACATATTCTCGGATCCTTTACCTCAAGGTTTATCAGCATACTCAGTTCCTTCTGCACTTCCTGATTAATTCTGATATTTTTTATACTGTTTTTTCTCATGCTAACCTCTTTTCCGGTTATTTACGGGGAACCTCAACCATAGCATAGAACTCTACCTGGTCAAGCTCGGCCAGATCGGTGAACTTTTCAAATACAAGTCCGCACTCGTAGCCTGCATTAACTTCCTTGACATCATCCTTAAATCTCTTGAGAGATGCAAGCGCACCGTCAAATATCTGAGTTCCTTCACGTGTGATTCTGGCTGAACATCCACGCTCAACCTTTCCGTCAAGCACAAATGAACCTGCAATAATACCTACGCCCGAAGCCTTGAAAAGCTGACGAACCTCTGCATGACCGATAACCTTTTCCTCATAAACAGGCTTGTACATACCCTTCATAGCTTCTTCAATATCTTCAATTGCGTTGTAAATAACCTTATAAAGCTTAATTTCAACACCCTCGTGTTCCGCAATGTCCTTAGCGGTATTGTCAGGTTTAACATTAAATCCGATAATAATTGCATTTGATGCACCGGCGAGGTTTACATCTGACTCATTGATATTACCTACGCCGCCGTGGATAACACGTACAACAACCTCTTCGTTACTAAGCTTCTCAAGACTCTGCTTAACAGCTTCTACAGAACCCATAACGTCAGCCTTGATGATAAGGTTAAGCTCCTTAACATTACCGGCCTGAATCTGTGAGAACAGTCCGTCAAGTGAAAGTCTTGCCTTTGTCTCGGCAATAAGCTTCTCCTTGTCCTGAACAATGAATGCCTCGGCAATTGTTCTGGCTTCCTTCTCGTCCTGAACACTGATCATGATTTCACCTGCGTTCGGCACTTCATCAAGTCCCTGAATTTCAACAGGCGTTGAAGGTGTAGCTGTTCTGACACGTCTGCCGTTATCGTCAATCATTGCACGGATACGTCCGTGAGTAGCACCTATTGCAACATAATCACCGACATTAAGTGTACCCTTCTGTACAAGAACGGTAGCAATACATCCTTTTCCTCTGTCACGCTCAGCCTCAATAACAATACCTCTTGCCTTGCGGTTGGGATTTGCCTTGAGTTCAAGTACATCAGCGGTAAGAATTACCATTTCAAGAAGGTTTTCAATACCTTCATGTGTCTTTGCGGAAACAGGAACGAATACTGTATCTCCGCCCCAGTCTTCTGCTACAAGGCCGTACTCGGTAAGCTCCTGCTTAACACGTTCGATGTTTGCGCCGGGCTTATCAATCTTATTTACCGCAACAATAATCTGAACATTTGCAGCCTTTGCATGGTTAATTGCTTCGATGGTCTGAGGCATTACACCGTCATCGGCAGCAACTACGAGAATAGCAATATCGGTTGACTTTGCTCCACGCATACGCATTGATGTGAAGGCTTCATGTCCGGGTGTATCAAGGAAAGTAATCTTCTGTCCGTTTATCTCTACCATGTATGCACCGATGGCCTGAGTAATACCACCGGCCTCACGTGATGTAACATTTGTCGAACGGATGGCATCAAGCAGTGATGTTTTACCATGGTCTACGTGTCCCATTACACATACAACGGGAGGACGCTTTACAAGTGTCTCGGGATCCTCATCGGTATCCTTCAGAAGCTCTTCTACAATGTTTACCTTAACTTCCTTTTCACAGATGATTTCATAGTCAAGTGCTATTTCTTCAGCTTCTTCATACGTAATCTCTGAGTTCTGGTTAATCATCTTTCCTGCAAGGAAAAGCTTCTTAACAATAGCACCGGCATTCTGCTTCATCTTGTCGGCAAGGTCCTTAATTGTAATTACCTCAGGGATAACTATAGTCTTGATATCGTCATCCTTGACCTCTTCTACTACCTTGACAGGCTTCTGGAAGGCACCCTTTCTGTTGGGATCCTTCTTCTTTAAGTCAATTGACTCCTCATCGTAATCACGCTTGTCCTTCTTGTCCTTGCCCTTGTTCTTGAACTTTCCGGCTCTGTCATTCTTGTTAAGCTGTGAACCAAGTTCATTCTTCAGTGTGCTTTCGGCACTGGGCTTCTGAACCTTCTTTGAAGGAAACTGTCTGCGTGTATCATCATCCTTGTCCTTATCACCGAATCCTGCGGGACCGCCCTGAAATCTGTTGCCCTGAGGTCGTCCGCCGGCCAGGTTGTTTCTGTCTCCGAAAGGTCTCTGCTGTCTGTCACCGTAAGGACGGGCTCCCTGACCGTCTCTGTTTCCGAAATCACGTGCCTGTCCGTCACGATTATAAGGACGATTGCCACGGTCTTCAACGTTTCCGTTTCTGTTGTCTCTCTGTCCAAACTGATGTGCAGGCCTGTCTCCGCGGTTATCATAACGGTTACCGTTTCTTCCGTCATTATTACGATAATCACCGTTTCTGTTATCTCTGTTTCTGTAATCGTCTCTTCTTCCGTCACCCTGTCTTCCGCCGGCTGCCTGCTGCTGTGCACGACGCTCACGGGCAGCTGCTTCCTGCTTTTTAGCGGCATTCAGACTGTCAAAAATATTGCCTACAATCTTCGGTGAAGGTGCTGTAGTATTTAATTTATTCTCGGTCTTTACAGTATCATCAGACTTAACCTCCTGTTTCTCTGATGCTGACGGAGTCTGAACGGAATCATCCTTTTTCTCCTCTGCAGGCTTTGAAGTATTCTGAACAGGCTGTCTGTCAGCAGGCTTCTGACCGTTGTCAAAGGTCTTTTTGTCAGGAACATCCTTCTTTTTGATAGGTCTTCCGTTAAGTCTCTGTATTCTTCCGTCAGGAGTTCTCTCAAAGGGAAGTGCACGTCCGTCCATTCCGACAAGTCTGCCGTCCTTAGCCACCCAGTACTCAGTAACCGAACCATCATTAGCATTTACAAGCTTTCCTACAGGAGCATGCTTTCTGGTATCATCACTTTTCTTCTGTTCTGCTTTCGGTGCATCCTGTGACTTTGAATTTGAAGTCTCGGAATCATTTTTTCTGTTGCCGTTCATGTCGGGTTTATTTTCGTTGTTTGATTCTTTTTTTACCTCAGGACGGTTTTCTGCTGCAGCCTTTGAATCCTGTTCGGACTCATTCTTCTTTTCAATCTTTTCTACTGACTTACTGCTCTTGGCTTCATTCTTCTTTGTATCAGAATTCATATTCTTTTCTTCGTTCTTTGCCTCAGACTTTTTGTCCGGCTTCTCCTCTTTTGCAGCTTTTGAATTACCCGAGAAATAATTCCTTACATAATCCGCATCATCACTTTCGACACTGCTCATGTGATTCTTTACTTCAACGCCTTTTTTTGTAAGCAATGCCACTATTTCTGAATTCAGTGTTTTGGAATCATTCACAATCTTGTTTTCAATCAGTTCCTTTGCCAGTTCATGTATCCTAATCTTGGCCATACTTTATCTTTCTCCTCCATTAACGCATTTATGCGTTATCCGATGCACTGTCCATAATATCTGTTATTTTTTTTGCAAGCCCTTCGTTACTGACCGAAAGCGATGCACGGTATTCAAAACCGAGGCATGCCCCAAGTCCGTCCTTATCACCGAATTCAAAATAAGGAACCCTGTAGTACTCGCACATATCCCTGAAATTTTTCTTCGTATTGTTTGAAGCATCTTTCGCAACTATAACAAGCCTTGAAACTCCTGACTTTACCGCTTTTTCGGTGGAAAACTCACCTGCGGCAATAAATCCCGCCTTTTTACAAAGACCTAACAGGGAATATATTTTTTTATCATTAATCTGACCATTCATAATCATTCTTTAGTCTTTCAAATACCTCAGCGGGTATCGGTGTTTTAAGGGAACGCTCAAGTCCTTTTGTCTTCACAGCCTTGTTCAGGCAGGAAAGTTTTTTACACAGGTAAGCGCCTCTTCCGTTCTTTTTTCCTGTATCATCGATCGTAATTTCACCATCGGCGCCGAGCAGCACTCTTAAAAGTGATTTTTTTTCAAACATCTCGCCGCATCCGGTACACTTACGAAGCGGAATCTTTTTAGCCGCAGCCATTATTCGTTAATCTCCTCGTAATAGTAGAAATCGTCGTCAGCGGTGTTCTGTGATTCACTCTTGATATCAATCTTGTAGCCTGTAAGTCTGGCAGCAAGTCTCGCATTCTGTCCCTCTCGTCCGATTGCAAGTGAAAGCAGATAATCGGGAACGATAACTCTTGCCCACTTTTCTTCGGGATAAACCTCAACAGAAACAACCTTCGCAGGACTGAGTGCATTCTCAATAAGTAAAGCGGGGTCGTCGCTCCAGTTAATAATATCAATCTTTTCGCCGCGAAGCTCATTTACAATAGCATTTACTCTGTTTCCGTTAGGTCCTACACATGCTCCGATAGGATCTACATTCGGATCGTTTGAAGCAACAGCAATCTTTGTTCTCTGACCGGGTTCACGGGCAATGCTCTTTATCTCAACAACGCCGTCTCTGATTTCATCTACTTCAAACTCAAAAAGTCTCTTTACAAGATCCTTGTGCGTACGTGAAACGGTAATTCTGGGTCCTTTGTTTCCGGGCTTAACTTCAAGAACAAAGACCTTAATTCTGTCGTTTGTTCTGAGACGCTCATAGGGTATCTGGTCGGTCTCGGGAAGAATGGCATCAGCCTTTCCAAGATTGATGTTAATGTTATTACCTGAAAATCTCTGAACAACACCGGTAAGAATCTCATGCTCTGATTTGCTGAACTCATTGAAAATTACGTCACGCTCTTCTTCACGAATCTTCTGTACAACAGCCGACTTTGCCTTCTGTGCCGAAATTCTGAGGAAATTCTTGGGTGTGATTTCAATATTTACAATATCACCGAGTGAAATCTTCTTCTTGGGGAATTTAGCTTTTGCCTCCTCAAGTGTGATCTCAAGGAGCTCATCAGTTACCTCCTCGGTAACAGTCTTCTCCGCATAAACAGATACGGCACCGTTCTCACGGTTTACATTAACTTTAATGTTATCTGCCTTGCCGTACTGGTTCTTACAAGCGGCAAGAAGTGAATCCTCTATTGCCTGAAGAAGTACCTCCTTACTTATTGACTTTTCCTTTTCAATCTGATTCAAAGCCTCAATCAGTTCTTTGTTACCTGCAGCCATTTTCCTTTATCCTCCTTATAATTTTCATAGTTATTGGTTATACTGCGAGTGCATAATCATTAATATTTTACTCGCAGGTTGTAAAGATTGTTGCATTATCTTCAATGCAACAATTCACAGATTGTAATGATTAATGAATTACTTAAAATGCTTTATTTATCAAGTTGTATAGATATATGTATTTTTCAAAATCTAATACTCAAAATTCAATGAATAACCGGTTGTTATGAATAAATCATTTCCTGCCGTTAATCACAGTTTGCTTTTATTCATTCATAAGTTTACCCGGTGCGTAACCGGATGTCACTTAGCAGCCAATTGCAGCTATAAGCGTCAGAAATCCACATGCAGACTCAGTCGTGCAATCTGTGAAGCGTCAAGTTCAAGCTCTTTACCTTCAATTTCAAATACGAACTTCTGGCTCTCATAGCTTTTTAGTATTCCGGTCATTTCCTTTACCTTCTCAATCGGCTTATAAAGCTTAATATCGACCTGCTCGCCGATGCTGCGAAGATAATCTCTTTCCTTTTTCAACTGACGTCCGAGTCCGGGTGAGCTCACCTCAAGGATATATGCATCCTGAATAAAGTCCTTTTCATCAAGCAGAATTTCCAGCTTCCTGCTTACCTTCTCGCAGTCATCAATCGTAATGCCGCCTTCCTTGTCGATATAAGCTCTCAGGTAAAAATCACTTCCCTCTTTTACAAATTCGACATCAACAAGTTCAAATGCAAGTTCCTTCAGAATCGGCTCCAAAAGCTGTTCTGTCTTTGCTTCGTATTCCTCTCTTTTTGCCATAGAAACCTCTTTTTCTTACAATTTGTGATTTAATGGTTACTATTCACAGTCATGTAATAATGAATGAAGCTTTCAGCTGTGAAACAGCTGCTGACTGCATAACAGACAGGGCTTACGAATGGATTTTAATCAGACTGTGAAAAGTTACAAATAAATCAACTGTTGTGATAACATGAACGGTTACTTTCTCACAAAACTAAGGAGTGGACTTTCGCCCACTCCCAAACTTTACAATATCAACATAATGTACTCTATCACATTGATTTAGTAAATGCAAGACCTTTTTTCAAAAAAACAGCAAAAATTGAGAAGTTTTACCTGTAAAATGAAAACTAAGCGGTAGACACTTATTTCATAAAGCGGTAATCTAATTCTTGGTTTGTTACTATAACGATCTGTATAAAAGTTACTATTCACAGTCGAATGATAATAAACAAAAGCCGAGAGCTTGCTCCCGAAATTGTAGATATTATCATCCGACTATGAAGGTCGACAAAACACATGAATAAATCACGCATTAAATCAGTGATGAACATTAACCTCCGAAGCATGTTTCGGGCAGGTATTCATTAGTATACGATTGTATATGGTAACATAAGTTTTGCAATAACTATATTACATGGGATTTTAGGAAGGAAAAGAAAATGAGAAGAAAATTTTTGTTGATTTTAACTCTCGTATTTACGATTGCCCTGGCAGGATGCGGTAATGCAGATAAAGAGAACGCCCCCGCAGACAGCACTCCCTCAGCTGCAGTTGAACAGACAACACCTGAACCTTCTGCAACTCCGGAAATAAGTGCAACCCCGGAGCTTACAGCTACGCCTGAGCCGACAGCTACACCGACCCCTACACCGGTTCCCGCACCCGAAATTCACTTAAAGGATGTTTTCGAAGAGCACGGAATGAAGCTTGGTACCTGCCTCACAACCAATATGATTTCAAATGTAAATTACAGCAAAATCATACGTGAAAACTTCAACAGCATTACCATGGAAAATGCCATGAAGCCCGACAGTACGCTCAGTCAGAAACAGAGTCAGGAAAACGGATACCTTACCGTTTATTTTAACCCCGATGCCAAAAAGATGCTTCAGTGGGCTCAGGACAATAATTTTGCGGTACGTGGTCATACAATAGCATGGTACAGCCAGACACCCGAATGGATATTCCACGAAAACTTCGACAGCTCTCAGCCATATGTCAACCGCGAAGAAATGCTTAAAAGACTTGAAGACTGTATCAGACAGCTCTTTGAACAGCTTGAAGAGATGGGTTACAGCGATCTTTTCTATGCATATGATGTAGCAAATGAAGCATGGATGGAAAACGGTACCATTCGTCAGAGCAACTGGACCAAAACAATCGGTGACGATTATCTCTGGTACGCATTTTATTATGCAGACAAGTACGCTCCCGAAAATATAGGTCTTTACTACAACGATTACAACGAGCAGTTTAAAACACAGACTCTGCTTAACTTTGTAAACACTCTTATTGATGAAAACGGAAGGTATCTCATCGACGGCATAGGCTTCCAGGCTCATCTCTATACTACAGACAGTCTCACAGATTATTTTAATACGGTTGATACTCTTGCTGCTACAGGACTTAAAATTGAGCTTACCGAGCTTGATGTTTGCCTCGGAAAATATAATGCTCCCGTCATGGCAACCGATGAGAATTTAAGAAAACAGGGTCAGTTCTATTATGACCTTATAAGCGGTCTCTTTGAGCGTGTTGACAACGGTACTCTCAATATGGATGCCCTGACAATCTGGGGCTTTGCAGACGGTCTTTCATGGCGTAAGGAATACAATCCCGTACTCTACAACAGAAAGCTCGAACCTAAATATTCTTACTACGCTGTAGGCCAGTTAAAAGAATTCTCCGGATTTGAAGAAGAATAATTGTTATTCTTCACTGTATTCCGTAATAACCGTATAGCATTCAATGTCTCGGTTTTTCGTAATTACCGTATAACATTCAATGTCTCAATCTTATAATAATCGTATAGTATTCAATATCACTGTTATTCATTATCATTTGACAAAAAAACGCAGAAACCAGTTTTAGGTTTCTGCGTTTTTTACTTTATAGGAAATTGCGTTCTATAAAGTAAAAATGCTCCGCGTGGATGCGCACGCTTTTGCAGCGGTATTTTGTCGCTAACGCGGCGCAAAAGCGGCGTAGCATGTCGCAAGCGACATGCTTTCTTGTGTAAATCATCAATACCCGTTAAATTTATCTACACCGTCTGCAATACCTTTGGCAACCATAATCTGATAATCATCAGTTGACAGCTTAGCCGCTTCGTCCGGATTTGTAATATAGCCGCATTCAACAATTACAGCAGGCATCGTTGTTTTACTTGTAACAACAAGATTTGTTCTGTAATGAGTGCCCCTGTTTTGAGCTTCGGTTCTTTTACTGACTGTTTCACAAATAATATCGCCAAGCTCCGTACATCTGTCCCTGTCGTAAGTCCATGCCTCGATTCCTTTAACCTGTGAACTTTCATCGACCGAGTTCAGATGAACCGAAACAAGACATTTAGGCGAATCCTGACTGTTGGCAAGCGACGCTCTTTCCGTAAGAGCTACAAAATCATCATTTGTACGTGTCATATAAACCGAATAGCCTCTGAGTTCAAGCTCATCCTTAAGCCAGTAAGCAATTGAAAGATTAATTTCCTTCTCAACCAGACCGTTCGCTACCGCCCCGCCGTCATATCCTCCATGACCTGCATCCACAATAACAAGACCTTTGCTTCCTTTTTCAATTCCCGCATATTTAAATGCTTCCGGATCAATTGAATCGGCAACGACCTCATGATGTATCAGTTGAATATCTTCATAAAAGTCTCCAACCTCATCAGAAGGCTTTATCAGATAATTTTCAACAAGGGAAATTGTTCTTTCATCCGGCTGGACATCATAATATTCCCGGTCAGTGAAAAATTCTTCGGCAATGGCACTTCCAAGCTTATAAATACCAAACAGAACCAGTGCTGTCAACGGAACCGCTATAAACCATGCCAGAACCGCAACTATGATTCTTCTCCTTCTGAATTTCTTTTCTCGGGCTTTTTTATATTTTATTCGTAAATACTGTTCGTCTCTATCATAATTCCGCTGATATGACATACGGATACCTCTTCATAAAATCTAAAATGTCAAGATCTGCTTTCTTTGTTCGTATTTTTACTGTAACCGTAACCAGTGTCGAATCATTATCCTTTCTCGACACTCCCATCACCATCATATTTCTGTCAATACTTTTTAATGCATCTGCAAATACGTCAAGTGATTCTTTCGCCTCATCAATAACAAACACAACCTGCTTGCTCGGTGAACCTTCGATATATGTGAAGAAGCTATGAAGTCCGTATTGAATCAGAATGTCAATCAAAAGTGCGCCTGTACCGACAACATACATTCCGGACCCAAAACAAAGACCGATACCGGCAACAACCCATATCCCGGCTGCCGTAGTAAGTCCGGTTACCGCCTTATTTCTGATAAATATTACTCCGGCACCAAGGAAGCAGCAGCCTGTCACAAGATTACTCGCAATTCGTGAAACGTCAACCTTTATGACATCAATAGCCAGAACATCGTAAAATGCATATTTTGAGCAAAGTGTAAATATACATGCACCCAAGGCAACAAATATATGAGTCCTGATACCTGCATCCTTCTGACTTTTTCTTCTTTCATATCCGATAACTGCTCCGCATGCTACAGAAATAATCATTCTAAGAATCAGTTCCATCTGAAACTGAAACGAACCCATTTCTGATACCGTCAGCATAATGTCACCATCCCTCATTGTGAAATTCAGAATATTTATTGTAAAAAATACGTGTTTTCGACGTTTGAAAATGATACCGATTGCTTCATTGTTACGTATTTTACGTAATTTTGTTGTGCTTTATGAATGTTTTTGTTGTGCTTTATGAATGTTTTCGGCCGGAAAGTGAATAGTAACAAATAGACCACTGATAAATAGCACAAGCCCGTCAGCTTGCTTCCGGGCTTGTAATAAAAGATTCAAACTGTAAATAAATTATGACAGGACTTTGACAATTTTATGCCGGGCTCTGACAATCTTTTATCCGGTCTTTGAAAAATCAAAAAATATTATTCGCTTCTCAGTGCTACAACAGGATCCTTCTTTGCAGCAACTCTCGACGGTATTATGCCTGCGATAAGTGTAAGTACCATACTGATTAAAACAAGTACTACACCCGCAACAGGAGGCAGCTTCGCAATATTTTCAATATCAGTCAGATGATATACAATAGCATTTATCGGAATCAGCATTAGCAGCGAAACCAGAATTCCAAGTGCACCTGCCGTGAAGCCGACGATAAGTGTTTCTGCATTAAATACTCGTGATACATCAGTCTTTGAAGCACCGATAGCACGAAGAACACCGATTTCCTTGGTACGTTCAAGAACAGAAATGTATGTGATGATACCGATCATAATTGATGAAACAATCAGTGAAATGGCTACAAATGCAATAAGTATATAGCTGATGGCATTTATAATGGTTGTAACAGATGACATAATCAGGCCGACATAGTCAGTATATGTAATCTGGTCTTCCTTCAGATGAGCATCATTATATTCCTCAATCATTTCAGAAAGCTTATCCTTTGATTCGAAATCCTTGGGGAAAATATTTATTCTCGAGGGTGAATCAATATCAGCATATCCCATCTTCTTCAGGTTGCCCTCGTAGGTAGCATCTGTGGAAGGCTTTTGAGACTGTATGGAAGCCATCATTGTTTCAACAATCTTGTCGTCCGGCATACCCATATCCTTCATCTGCTGAACATAAGCTTCTATCTCAGGCTGGCTTTCAGCAGGCAAAGTACCTATAAATGCCATAAACTCTTCCATAGACATTTTGTTTGCGGCTACAGATTCGTCATTTCCCTTTTTGAAGGGAAGTCCGGTGAATACATCTATTTCCGAATCAGCAAGCTGTTCCTTTACAATTTCACTGGCATTTACCTGTTCAATCAGGTAATCCATAAGTGCAGTCGTATATCCGATAGTACCACCCGGCTGATTCTTCGCAGCGGATGAGGTAGGTCTCAGAATACCTACAATCTTAATCTCGGGAGAAGCACTGAGTTTATCCAGAATCCATGCACTGTCATCGCTATGGTCAACCCATATTCCATCCTTCTTCTCATAATAATCTGAATTTACAAGAAGTCTGAATTTAATCTGAAGAAGCTCATCATAAGTATATGTCTTTGCTTCGGGAAAGCTCGTCTCTTCACCCTTCATCATTTTTTTGAGATTTTCAGACAAAACAGAGCTGTCAAGAATACCGAGTGAATAAAGCGTGAAATCGGTAATCTCATTGTTTCCGCTGACCATAAGTACAACCTCATCATATGATGAAGGCATCTTACCGGCCAATACTTCATACTGCTGATTAAGAAGCTTGTCATTGTCAATCAGACGCTGCCATACCTCAAAGCTCTGCATCATCATGTTTGAAGTAGCACTTTTTCCCTGGGCATTCTGACCCATTCCCATGCTTTGGAACACCTGACCGGGATTTACCTGGTAAACACCGTTCTCAAGGTCACCTCTGAAGATATTCATTGTTGTCGAATAACTGTACTGAATATCCGATATATACTGGTCTATCTCAGATTTGTTTCTGTCAATGTATTTCTTGAAATCAACAAGGTTGTTCGTGGCCACCTGATTAAGCATAAGCTCCATGAAGCCCGTCATGATTCTGTTCGTATAGACCTTGTCAAGATCATGGTTCTGCTGCTCGCTTGCAGCTTCGGTCATGCTTGTCATAAAGCTTGTCATATCAATCGTTGTTTTTTCGATCGATAAAGGATAACTTGAAAGTGTATCCTCCTGAACAGTATCAATATACTCCTGAACACCGTTTGAAAGAGAAAGTATTAAAGCTATACCGATGATTCCGATACTTCCGGCGAATGCGGTCAGGAATGTACGTGCCTTCTTTGTCAGAAGGTTCTTAAGGCTGAGTGAAAGCGCTGTAAGCAGATTCATCGAAGTCTTGGGAGGCTTTTTATACGCAATTACCTCATTCTCTTTATCTGCAGCTTTTTCCTTTGTCTTTTTATCCTTTACCTTTTCGGGATACATAGGCTTCTTTGTTCCGTCTTTCTCAACAACAAACGGCTCTTCATCAACAGGCATTGAATCCGATATAATCTTACCGTCAAGAAGCTTTACAATTCGTGTTGAGTACTGAACAGCCAGGTCAGGGTTATGAGTAACCATGATTACAAGTCTGTCGGAAGCGACTTCCTTGAGCAGTTCCATAATCTGAACACTTGTCTCAGTATCAAGAGCACCGGTAGGCTCATCAGCCAGCAGAATGTCGGGATTATTGACAAGAGCACGGGCAATTGCAACTCGCTGCATCTGTCCGCCTGACATCTGATTGGGCTTTTTGTATATCTGATCACCAAGTCCAACTTTTTCAAGTGCTTCCTTTGCTTTCTTTTTTCTCTCCTTCTTTGAAACACCCGATAAAGTAAGAGCAAGCTCTACATTTGAAAGCACATTCTGATGAGGAATCAGATTATAGCTCTGAAATACAAAACCGATTGAATGATTTCTGTATGAATCCCAGTCACGTGCCTTGTATTTCTTTGTTGATATCCCGTTAATAATCAGGTCTCCGCTTGTATACTTGTCAAGTCCGCCGATAATATTCAAAAAGGTGGTTTTTCCACAGCCGGAAGGGCCCAGAATGGAAACAAACTCATTTTCGCGGAAATCAATGCTGACTCCCTTAAGTGCTTTTACAGAAGTATCTCCTGTAACATATTCTTTAACAATATCTCTAATCTGTAACATAAATTCCTTTCATACGGTGTATAAGAACTTTCAAAACTCTTAACCGATTCCCTTGTTACCTGTCAGAAGCAGACTGCTTCGAAACTGTTCAGTACGTTATTGTACATCACCGAACCAAACCTGTACACGCTTCTGTAAGGTAGTAAGTTATCTTTCAGCTTTTTTATAAATGTCAAAAGAATGCAAGTAATGGTACACCAATGCATATAAATAATTACAACAGTTTTTCAAGTGTAGCTCTTATTGCCTGAATGAACTCAAGAGTATTAACCTTGTTTACATTTTCAAGCTTGCTGATAAGTGCAAGGTCACCGGTCATGGTACCGCTTTCGATTGTATCGATTGTAGCCTTCTCAAGCTTCTTTGCGAATGCACAGAGCTCAGCATTACCGTCAAGTTCACCACGCTTATTCAGTGCGCCGGTCCATGCAAATATTGTAGCTACCGAGTTTGTTGAAGTAGGCTGTCCGTCACGGTACTTGTAATAATGTCTCTGTACAGTCCCGTGAGCTGCCTCGTACTCATAATTTCCGTCAGGAGAAACAAGAACGGAAGTCATCATTCCGAGAGAACCGAAAGCAGTTGCAAGGAGATCGCTCATAACGTCACCGTCATAATTCTTGCATGCCCAGATGAATCCGCCTTCAGACTTGATTACTCTGGCCACTACATCATCAATCAGAGTGTAGAAATATGTGATTCCAATCTCTTCAAACTTCTGTCTGTACTCCTTCTCGTAAATCTCTGCAAAAATGTCCTTGAAATTATGATCGTACTTTTTCGAAATTGTATCCTTTGCGGCGAACCACAGATCCTGCTTTGTATCAAGTGCAAAATTAAAGCAGCTTCTTGCAAAACCTTCAATCGAATTGTCAAGGTTATGAACACCCTGAATGATACCGCTGTTTTTGAAATCAAAGATTGTTTCTCTGGTCTCGTTTCCGTCGGCATCTGTAAATACAAGCTCAGCCTTACCGGGCTTATCAATCTTCATCTCGGTAGCCTTGTAAATATCTCCGTAAGCATGACGGGCGATTGTTATAGGCTTCTTCCAGTGAGGAACGTAGGGATCGATACCTTTTACAATAATGGGAGCTCTGAATACAGTACCGTCAAGAATTGCACGAATCGTACCGTTAGGACTCTTCCACATCTGTTTCAAATTGTATTCTTCAACACGTGCCGCATTCGGAGTGATTGTAGCACATTTTACGCCAACACCGTATTTCTTGATAGCATTTGCAGAATCAACGGTTACCTGATCGTTTGTCTCATCACGATAGGGAAGTCCCAAATCGTAATACTCTGTCTTCAGATCGATATAAGGACAAAGAAGCTCATCCTTAATCATCTGCCAGATAACTCTTGTCATTTCGTCTCCATCCATCTCAACGAGAGAAGTTGTCATCTTAATCTTTTCCATTTTTTCTCCATTCTGCAGTGTTAACTGCGTTTTCAATAATATTCGTAATCCGCTTCACAACTTGGCTCTGTTAATAGTTGTACTTTTATATATCAAATTCCACCGCCCTTACATATGAAAAATGTTTCTTCAGTGGCATAAGTCTGTCAAATCTTTTGTTCCAGTTATCTACAATAATCAGATATCTGCTTCCGTCCGCATATGTTCTCACACCAACACAGATTATCCAGTGCCATTTGAAAAGACCGCCCGTTACCAAAACAGCAACCGGTATATTGTTTTTTATTTTTTCTTCAATATAGCGGGAGCTTTTCACGCTTTGAATCTTCGCAGGACAGCCCATAGAATTAAAAAATCTTCTGCCTTTGGAAATCATCGCAACCACAGGTCCGTTGCCCATTATTGCATATACTTTTTCAAAAAGGTCAGCATCGCTACCGGCAGCCTTCGCTGTTTTACGTTTTAACTTTCCCTGTGCTGCGAGAATTTTATATATATTCATCAGACAGACTGTTGCACAGTGATTGTGAGCCTTTTCACTGTAGGTTCCCGTTATTGACCACTGAATCTTAGGTGCAACATTTAACACTATATCAGAGTAATCCTGTTTGGGCAATGCATTTTCATACAAAAAATCATAACCTTTTTTCACACATTAGCCTCCCGCGGACTCCTAAAATATACTGTAAGTCACATGACCGCTTAGTAAAATTCCAAACGGTCAAAGCTTATACGTTACTGTTCACTTCTGATCAAAAAACATTCATATAGTGCACCACAAAATCAATCGTGAACAGTAACGCCCGTGCAATATATCATATCAGTTTTTATAGAAATTTATCAGACAACCGTCAAGGATAATTTTTCTCTCATCATCGCTGAGGTCTCCGAGTGCAAACTCAACTTCCTTCACACTGTCATTGATTACATAGGCCTTGATTTTGTCAAGCTTATCGTTAACAGCTTTTCTGATTTCAGGAATGTAAATGTATGAGCCCTTTGTCACTTCATCACCATCATACAGGAAGGGAAGCATTCCCCAGTTAATCAGGTTCGAACGATATCTCTTTGTAGCATACTCTTTTGCAACATTAGCCCAGGCACCAAGAACCTTCTGACATGAAGCAGCCTGCTCACGTGCCGAACCGTCACCGGGCTTTACAGCATAAATTGTGCTGCCCACAGAAGTTGTTCTGATGTCAAATGATGCATCAATTTCTTTTACTTTTGCAAGAATCTTCTCATATTCATCGGTAAGTACCGACTTTGCACTGTAATCAGGTCCGATTTCTTTTATGATACCGTTCTGAAGCTCACGAGCAAGCTCAAGTGCACGTACTTCCTTAGCCTCGCCAACGTATGCCGGATCCTTACGTGAAAGGGCAAACTCAGCAAGTCCGAGAGGATTCGAACGGAAGGATGAAGTCTCTCCCGAAGGAATCAGTTCATCAGTAGTAGTAACGGGATCATGAATCTCACTTACGCACTTTACAAGAAGATTGTCACCGAGAGGCTGCATTGCGGGCCAGTCCTTAATGTTTGGTCCGAAATGAATCTCTGCGGAAGTATCTGCCTTTCCTACACAGTCAAGGACTCTCTTCTCGTAAATTGTCTTGTCAAAGAAGTACTTCGGCTTTGTGAAATCAATTCCTTCGAGCTCGTCCGCACCGGTCAGGAAGCCCTTGTTTGCGGCAGTAGCTGCGATTGACTTTGCGTCCATAAGTGCAACAGAAGCAATCTGACCGTTCTGAATCTTCGAACCTTCTCTGTTCGGGAAGTTTCTGGTAGAATGACGAATACTGAATGCATTGTTTGCAGGTGTGTCTCCGGCTCCGAAACAGGGACCGCAGAAAGCTGTCTTTATAACTGCTCCGGCAGCTGTAAGATCGGCTGCAACACCGTTCTTCATGAGCTCCATATATATAGGCATTGATGCAGGATATACGCTGAGTGAGAACTTACCGTTTCCAATGTCCGCACCGCGAAGAATGTCAGCCGCATCGCAGATGTTCTCGAATCCGCCGCCCGCACATCCGGCAATTATTCCCTGTTCTACATAAAGCTTGCCGTCAATAATTTTATCCATAAGTGAATAGCTGCACTTTTCACCGAAGCTTACTCTTGCACGCTCCTCGCACTCATGGAGATAATCCTTCAGATTTGCATTTACATCAGCAATTGCATAAGCCTTGCTGGGATGGAAAGGCATTGCTATCATAGGTCTGATCTTTGAAAGGTCGATAACAACCGCACCGTCATATGCTGCGGCAGAAGGAGCAGGCATAGCACAGTATTCTTCTTCTCTTCCGTGAATTCCGTACCACTCACGAACCTTCTCGTCTGTCTCCCAGATTGATGAAAGACATGTGGTTTCTGTTGTCATAACATCCACGCCGATACGGAAATCAACGCTCAGATTCTTTACACCGGGACCTACAAATTCAAGAACTCTGTTCTTTACAAATCCGCTGTCAAATGTAGCAGCGACGAGAGCAAGTGCAACATCATGAGGTCCGACAGCCTTTGAAGGCTCTCCTGTCAGATAAACGCAGATAACTTCAGGACGATTGATATCATAGGTTCTGCCGAGAAGCTGCTTTGCAAGCTCTCCTCCGCCCTCACCAACAGCCATTGTTCCGAGAGCACCGTATCTTGTGTGTGAATCCGAACCAAGAATCATCTTTCCGCAGCCGGCCATCATTTCACGTGCAAACTGGTGAATAACTGCCTGATGAGGAGGTACATATACGCCGCCGAATTTCTTTGCGCATGTAAGTCCAAACATGTGGTCATCTTCGTTTATAGTACCGCCGACAGCACAGAGACTGTTATGGCAGTTTGTAAGTACATAAGGAATCGGGAATTTTTCAAGTCCGCTCGCACGAGCTGTCTGAATGATTCCAACATAGGTAATATCATGTGATGTAATCTTGTCAAACTTAATCTTAAGCTTGCTGTCATTACCCGATGTGTTGTGATTCTTTAAAATGTTCCATGCAAGTGTGTTGTTTCTGAGTTCGTCAAATGAAGGTACAACGCCTGTCTTTGACTGCATCGCAGCTTTTCCCGCCTCATCGTCGGCATAAAGCTCATTGTTTACCAGGTAAACCTTTGACTTAATTAATTCCATTTTCTGCTCCTTAACTTAAATAATATTATGATATGAAAGGCATTTATTCCGCCTTTTTAATAAACCTTTAATAATCAAACTGACGTCTTCTGTGATGCTTCAGATACCATCTGATATATGTGAAGGTATAATCCTCACCCTTTGCGGCAAGCATCTTTAAAAGCTTCTCAAGGAAATCGCTTGTCTCGGGATGAATGTTTCTTCTCGATCTGCGCTCGTCAAAATACTTATAAGGCGCATCATCGGTATATTTATCCTTCAGATAAATCTTTCCGGCTGCAACTCTGTCGCAGAACATCTCTATAACATAATTAAGCGGCATCTTTACTGGCATCATCTTGTTTGCCTCAATATTATAATCAAGCCAGTACTCAAAATGATGCTTATTTCTTCCTTTGTGATGCATCCAGGCATTCGAAAATCCGTATGCCTCACGTTCACCCTCATTGGGACTCATGTCTCCTCTGAAAAACTTTATACCGTATTTGAATTCGGCCGGTGAAAACTTTGAGAGGTCATGAGTAAGCCCCTGAAGCGGTATTCCCGCCTTTATGCAGTGACGAAGCACCATGTGACGGTGATCGATTACCGTCTTTCCGTGATTAAGGAAATTGCTGCTGTAACGTTTGGTCTTTTTAAAGCGAATATTTTCCCCGTTTTCATCTTTTTTTCCAAAGACCTTTTCTTTCAGCTTATTCTTTACTTTCTTCTTTGCGTCGTGCTTAACCTTGAAGGCTCCGAAGCTGATATCATCTGCAACCTTCTTCGCTCCGGCCTTTACCTTCGGAGCAATGCCAGAAGCCTTTTTCTTTATTTCGGGTCCTAAATCCGATGCTTTCTTTTTTAGTTCGGGACCTATATCAGCAGCTTTTTTCTTAATTTCCGGTGCAAGCTCCTTTGACTTTTCTTTAATCCTGCCGCCAATCTCTGTCACCTTTTTCTTTACCTTCGGCGATACATCCCTGACAGTATCCTTAATTGTCGGAACTATTTCCTTAGCTCCTTCTTTAATAATTGGTGCTAATCCCGAAGCAGTTTCCTTAATTCCCTTTTTTGCTTCGGGAACGAATTTTTTTACCGAGTCACCAACCTTCTGGCGAAACATTGAAAATTTATCTTCAAAGGTTCCCACAACATGACCTTCAACATGCTCAATCTCATTATCACCGGATGAATTTTCCGACGCAGAACCATCGTTACCGGATTCGCATCTATTGTTTGAGCTGTGTTTGTCACTGCCTGTATTCTCGATTTTACCAGTGTTTGTATTCGTGTTTTTGTCAGTACCGGCATCATTGTTTCTGTCACTGCCTGTATTCGCGATTTTACCAGTGTTTGTATTCGTGTCTCCGTCACTGCAGGTATTTCCCACATTATTTGAACTAATATCGTTACAGATAAAGCCGTCATTTACAGAATTTACATTGTTATTATCTTTGCTCCGGGACGACCGGGTATCCCTGTTCCCGTTTTCTTTAATATCATCAGGATTTACTTCACAGTTTTTGAAAACCTCACTATTAGCATTAACTTCATCCTTTTCTGAAGTATTTTCTCCGCTGTCAGCGTTATCTCTGTTCTTGATGATTTTACTTTCAACACTCTTAGCTGCATTCTCAACTTTGTTGCCTAAATTGGTAACAAACTTACCAAATTTTTCTTTAGCCTGTGTATTTTTCTCAAAGTCTTCAGCTTTACTGCTTACCTTTTCGGCAAATCGGGTAAATGCACCTTTAACAGACTCTGCTCCGCTTGTAAGCTTCTCTTCCAAAGTTTTTTTGCCGTACTTATTAGCGTTGGATTCGGAATTTCCGCTGTTTGCAGAACCGTTATCATCATTGCCGCTACTGCCCTCATTACCGGAATATGTACTGTTTGCGGTTTCTTTTTCATCACCGGTACCGCTGTCAGCAGTCATTCCATCATCCTTCGGTTCAGAATTATCCGATTCATTGTTTCGGTTAAAATCTTCCATGTCCATTTAGTTTCCTTTCATAGTCTGCGATGATTATTCCTGTTAATTATCCGGAATAACTGTTCATCATCTCAGACATTCACAAATTGCCCCGATTCTTTCAAATATCATATCAGGCTTTACTTCGGATTCTTCAACATCCTTCATAGTACATTCACCTGAAAGAACCAGGATACCATGAGCACCATTCTTAACCCCACAGGCCACATCGGTATACAGCCTGTCACCTACAAAAGCTATTTTATCTTTATCTACTCCAAAAACCTCAGAAACCATATCGGCAGTCTCTTTATTCGGTTTACCCAAAACCCTCGGTTCAACACCCGTCGACAGACTCATCATGGCTATCATGGCCCCGCAGTCCGGTATGAAGCCGGTCTCCGTGGGACAGTTTATGTCGGGATGTGTTGCAATAAATTCGGCTCCGTTCCTTATGAATGTACAGCCTCTCTCAAGCTTCTCATAAGTAAGAGTCATATCAAATCCAAGAACTACTATGTCACATTCGTCTTCTGCCTCTGTCATCGGAATCCCTGCATCATCAAAGCAGTCATGTAATGCCGGAGTTCCCATGAGGAAAACCTTTTTCCCGGGTCTTTCTCTTTTCAAAAACTGCGCAGTCACATCACCTGAGGTCATAATATCCTGCCCGGTGACAAAGCACCCCATTCCTGCAAGCTTCTCGACATACATTTTTTTGTTTTTCGACGAATTGTTGGTAAAAAAAACGGCTCGTTTACCGCATTCTTTTACCTTTTGCATAAAAAGGTCAGAGCCCTCTATCATCTTATCACCCAGATAAAAGGTTCCGTCCATATCGAGCACAAAAAGCTCAATTTTATCAATAATATTTTCCATGTTATCCCATGATTTATTCACCAACGGTCCAAAATGCATTATAAGCCCCAAAGCCGTCTTGGTTCTTGCATTCTTTATCACGCGATTGTGAATATTAACGTTGTGTCAATCAATATTAATCAGCCAAAATCTCTGCGGCACGAACAACATGCTGTGCAAGAATTGTACTGGTAACAGAACCGACTCCACCGGGAACCTTCGTAATTTTTCCGCATACATCATTGACAGCGTCAAAATCAACATCTCCGCATATTCCGCTTCCATCCGGTTTCATATTGATACCTACGTCAATAACAAAACAATCCGGCTTTGCCAGCTTCATCATATCAGCGGTAAGCAGATTTGCTTTTCCGGCAGCACATACAACAATATCGGCATTTGCAATTCTGTCAGTAATATCCGCAGTCTTTGTATGACAGCAGGTAACAGTAGCATTGCGGGCTAAAAGCATTGACACGAGGGGTCGTCCCACTACAAGGCTTCTTCCTATGATAACTACGTTTTTAAAACTCAAATCTATTTTTTCGTATTCGATAAAGCTCAATACTGCTTCAGCTGTGCAGGGATAATATCCGTCACTCATACCCATTACAAGCTTTGCCTGATTTACGGGACTGATACAGTCAATATCCTTCACGGGATTAATGCTGTTAGCTGCGAAGCTGATATCAAGAGGCTTCGGAACCGGTCTGAACACAAGGATTCCGGAAACCTCCGGATTCTCGTTTATTTCAGAAAAGCTTTTATCAAATCCTTCCTGTGAAATCTGCTCATCAAGAACAACCTTCTCTACAGCAATTCCAAGCTCACCGCATACATTCATGATGCCTTTTTCATAAGATGCATTGGCCGGGTCCTCACCCACACCGACAATTACAAGCTTGGGAACAATATTTTTTTCACCAAGTCTGCTTATATTTTCGGCAAGCCTTGCTCTGATACTTTTTGCAACATCAATTCCTTTTATAATATCAGCCATAATATTACTAAATTCCTTTCAAGAGCATAGAAATAACGTATGTCACCCGGCACTAAACAGCAGCCTCGGAAACATATAAAAACATACAAACAGAGTTATTATAGCATTCTTTTTGATAATATACAATAATCTTCGCTAAAAAATTCTTATTGAAAGTTACTATTCACAGTCGATCCGACCCTCATTGCATTTTTTTATATATTTTATTTAGCTTACACAACAATATCCTCAAGCAGAAAAAATCTCAAAAACCTTGATTTTTTCTGCTTTTTCTGTATTTTTTGGAGTCTTCTGTAGCTTGGGTGGGTTAC
>JAZLIK010000114.1:0-98336 GCA_045617345.1 Lachnospiraceae bacterium
GGGAAATAATCTCGTCAATATCCCTGCGGTCATAGTGCTGGTCATGGATAAGTATGTCGTAATCAAGGTTTTCCTTAATAACACGTTCATATGTACGATATTCCTCCATCGCATCGAATCCATCCGGCTCTGATACGATAGGATTGATATCACTATACTCAGTATTATTAATATCAGTATTATTTGTGTGTCCTTTTGACATCTCAAGAGATGTCCTTTCGACACTTCCTGAGATGTCCTTTTGACACGTCTTGAGATGTCCTTTTGACACCACGGCGAGAAAGTTCTTCACATATATTCTGTCAGGCTTTGTAAGTCCTTCCTTCTCACGTTCTATCAGACCGGCGGTATCTTCCAGCTCAGCAAGAAGCCTAGCCACCTTCTTGTTGCCGCATCCGAGTGCCGTCATAGTCTGTTTGACCGTAAAATATATGAATACCCTGCCTTTATCGTCAAACCATCGGTTTCGGACAGAGAGCTGCATACGGTCAAGCATCAAACCGTATAACAGCTTTGCGTCGGTTGATATTTCCCGTACGCCCTCTGCCTCAAACAAAACCTTTGGAATCCGGTAAAATGTAAACTGCTCTGCTTCGACTCCGTAATAATAGTCGTACATCAGCATTCTCCGTTATCCGCAGTAATTCTTCTCCTATTCAGCACACTTGCATAAACCTTTTTCCAGCATATTCCGACACAATACTGTCTGTCCCCATAGGAACAGCCCTTACAGTCAGGACTTTC
Source organism: Lachnospiraceae bacterium (assembly GCA_045617345.1). Taxonomy (GTDB): domain Bacteria; phylum Bacillota; class Clostridia; order Lachnospirales; family Lachnospiraceae; genus RUG11977. The sequence continues at coordinate 745 of JAZLIK010000114.1, forward strand.
ATGCTCATATCTGTTATAGCCTCTGTCCTGCCTTTCACGTATCGGTTCGCTTTGCTGTGCGTCAGGATGAATTACTTTCATAACGAAACCTCATCCTTTCTGGGCGTTTTCATGCCTCTGTCCTTTACGGCATCGGTAATTTCCTTCTTACTTGAAGCAAGTTCATCCAGAACCGAACCCTTCTCAGCGGTAAGTTCCTTTTCTCTCTTACGGGCATCAAACTTCTCAGCAAGCTCAAACACCTTATCCTTACTGTCATAGTGATAAACCTTATCGGAGAGCTGGTCTCTCGGATCGACCTGGGTTGCGTTTACCTCCTGTACCAAAGCCTCAAGCTCATGGAAATTACCGGTTCCGTTATCGGGAACAAGGATAACCTCGTGCACACTTGAGGGTAAGAGGAAGAAGTCTCCGCCGACCTTCTCAGCCGCCATGTCCATAAATCCGGGATAGGCAATAATGCCTGCACCGTTACTCTTATCATGAGTAGAAGCCACATACATAGGAAGTTCGGGATTGCCGGGTACGCCCATCTGATCGTTAAGCTCGCTTACGTCGATCCCCATCATCTGGGCAAGAACGTCTGCAATACTCATAATCTCAGAAGGACGAAGCTCCGGAGCGTACTTTGCTGCATCGGTAAAGAGCTGTTCGGAAGTGATTCCGTAGTTCTGAAGCATGTCATTGTTCACAAGGATGCTTCCCTGACCGAACTCGGTATCGCCAACGATGAATCTGCAGACGAGTGACATGTCCTCAACTTCCTTATGAGGAATCTTTTCCAGCATTTCGACATTGCGTTCAGTTGATACAACCTGAATCGCAAGCTTTTCCTTCATAACATCATAATCTGAAAAATCATCGATGTTGAACTGAGGCTGATGTTCTAAACCGTCATTAATCATTCTTAACGTGCCGTCCAGAACCTCCTCATATGCCTTACCGTTCTCAAACTCACTAAACAGACTCTGAGCATCGATATTGACGCCTACGTTTGAATCCTCTGCTCTTACTACGATTCCCTCATAGCCGGCATTCTGCAGCTTGCTTACGCTGTTCGCTTCAACGTTGTGCAGGACACCTGTTCTCTCATAAAGATCCGTTCTAAGGTCTTCCATAAGTTTTTCTCTGAATTCTTCAAAATCCATTGTCTTAATCTCCTTTTCCATATTTAGTTTTAAAGATTTGCATAGAAAAAGCCCCAATGCCGGTGTCGTACGCCACACAGCTTTGAGGCTTTTCATTTATAGAAGGCTTTCGCCTTACTACCGATATGTAATTGTCATGCTTTCGAATCCGTTTACAGGAGAGGCCATTTATAGGATAGCCTTATCGGATTTGTAAGCAGAAAAAATCAGCGGGGATTTGTATGTCCTCACTGATTTTCTATTGTAATAATATCACAGGGAAAACTGCTTTGCAATGGACATTACTTGGACATTACTTAGACATTGCTTAGACATTACTTAGACATTTGCGTTTTGGGTGGATTTTCTGTAACTCATGTATCTACAGTCTAGAAAAGAAAACAAGCGCTCTACCATCTCTGATAGAGCGCTTAATGATTAAATGATATAAACTACAACTTCAATATCCTTCCACTGCACCATTCTCAAGTAGCTTTCGCGAGCCTTTCTAAAGGCCAGAGCCTTGTTATAATCAAGGTGTAAAGTGTACTTAAGTTTGAATGTACTATCTACTGTTGATAGCAGCCTGTGCTGCAGCCAATCTTGCGATAGGTACTCTGAAAGGTGAGCAGCTTACATAGTCAAGACCAATCTTGTGGCAGAACTCAACTGATGTAGGATCGCCGCCGTGCTCACCGCAGATACCACAGTGAAGAGCTTCACGAACTGACTTGCCTTTCTCAATAGCAATTTCCATAAGCTGACCTACACCGCTCTGGTCAAGCTTTGCGAAAGGATCGTTCTCGAAAATCTTTGCCTTGTAATATGCCTCAAGGAACTTTCCGGCATCATCACGCGAGAAACCATATGTCATCTGTGTAAGGTCGTTTGTACCGAAGCAGAAGAACTCAGCTTCCTTAGCGATTTCATTAGCTGTAAGAGCTGCACGGGGAATCTCAATCATAGTACCCACCTCATACTTGAGATCAACACCTGATGCCTTGATTTCTGCATCTGCTGTCTTTACAACTATATCCTTAACATACTTAAATTCCTTTACATCACCTGTAAGAGGAATCATAATTTCGGGAACTACGCTCCAGTCAGTATGCGCTTTCTTTACACTGATAGCTGCGCGGATAACTGCCTTTGCCTGCATAACCGCAATCTCAGGATATGTAACGGTAAGACGACATCCACGGTGACCCATCATAGGGTTGGTCTCCTTAAGATTGTCAATCATAGCCTTTACCTGCTCTACAGTCTTCCCCTTTGAATCTGCCAGTTTCTTGATATCTGCCTCATCCTGAGGAACAAACTCATGAAGAGGGGGATCAAGGAAACGGATGGTAACAGGGTTACCTTCCATAGCGGTAAAGAGCTTTTCAAAGTCGCCCTGCTGTAAAGGAAGAATCTTCTCAAGAGCTGCCTCACGCTCCTCAAGTGTATCTGAACAGATCATCTCACGGAAAGCATCGATTCTGTTGCCTTCAAAGAACATATGCTCTGTACGGCAAAGACCGATACCCTCTGCACCAAGCTCACGAGCCTTCTGTGCATCACGGGGAGTATCTGCGTTTGTACGAACCTTTAATCTGCGGTACTTGTCAGCCCATGCCATGATGCGTCCGAATTCACCGGCGATGGTTGCATCTACTGTACGAAGTGCGCCCGCATAAATATTACCTGTAGTACCGTCGAAGGAAATCATATCTCCCTCGTTGAATGTCATTCCGCCAAGTTCGAAATACTTCTCAGCCTCATGCATCTTAATATCTGAACATCCTGATACACAGCAGGTACCCATACCACGTGCAACTACTGCCGCATGTGATGTCATACCGCCACGAACTGTCAGGATACCCTGTGCAGCCTTCATTCCTTCAATATCCTCAGGTGAAGTCTCAAGACGGACAAGAACTACCTTCTCACCACGTGAAGCCCAATCCTTTGCATCCTCCGCTGTAAATACAATCTTTCCGCAGGCAGCACCGGGAGCCGCACCAAGTGCTTTTCCGATAACCTGTGCACGGGCAATTGCATCCTTGTCAAACTGAGGGTGAAGAAGTGTATCAAGATTTCTGGGATCAATCATTGCTACTGCTTCTTCTTCTGTTCTCATGTTTTCATCAACGAGATCGCAGGCAATCTTTAATGCAGCCTGAGCCGTACGCTTGCCGTTACGTGTCTGGAGCATGTAAAGCTTGCCATGCTCAACCGTGAATTCCATATCCTGCATATCGCGGTAATGATCCTCGAGTATCTTGCATACATTCTTGAACTGCTCGAATGCTTCAGGGAACTTGTCTGCCATCTCTGTAATTTTCATAGGTGTACGAACGCCAGCAACTACGTCCTCACCCTGTGCATTTGTAAGGAACTCACCAAAGAGACCCTTCTCACCGGTAGCGGGATTACGTGTGAATGCAACACCTGTTCCGCAGTCGTCGCCCATGTTACCGAATGCCATTGACTGTACGTTAACTGCTGTTCCCCATGAATAAGGGATATCATTATCACGACGGTAAACGTTCGCTCTGGGATTATCCCACGAACGGAATACAGCCTTGATTGCTTCTATAAGCTGAACCTTGGGGTCGGTAGGAAAATCCGTACCGATTTTTGCCTTATACTCTGCCTTAAACTGATTTGCAAGCTCCTTGAGATCATCAGCGTTAAGCTCTACGTCCTGAGTAACGCCCTTCTTTGCTTTCATCTGATCAATGAGCTCCTCGAAATATTTCTTGCCTACCTCCATTACTACATCCGAAAACATCTGGATAAAACGACGATAGCAGTCCCATGCCCAACGGGGATTATTTGACTTCTGAGCAATTGTATTTACTACATCCTCATTAAGTCCGAGATTAAGAATCGTGTCCATCATACCGGGCATTGAAGCACGTGCACCAGAACGAACCGATACAAGAAGAGGATTCTCCTTGTCTCCGAATTTCTTGCCTGTCATCTCTTCCATCTTGATGATGTATTCATCAATCTGTGCCTGAATCTCGGCGTTAATCTGTCTGCCGTCCTCATAATACTGTGTACAAGCCTCTGTTGTAATGGTAAAACCCTGAGGTACCGGAAGTCCGATGTTTGTCATCTCAGCCAGATTTGCACCCTTTCCGCCAAGAAGATTTCTCATGTCAGCGTTTCCTTCGCTGAACAGATATACCCACTTTTTCATAAAAATACGATCCTCCTAATTTTTCTTTTCTATTTCTTCAAATATAATCATACCGTGGTATTATAGCATATAATCAGATTAAAATAAATATTTTTTTTATTGAATTTTATCGCCTTTTCGATGTGTTTTTTGTGTATTCTCGACAAATACCACACTTCATATCAGATTGCTACCTGTTCACAGTCTGTTCTAAACCCATTCACCAACTCCGGCTGCTCCGCAGTCATTCCGCTGCTTCCGGCTTATCTGTACGGATAGCAGCCAATCGCTGCTTCTCTTCTTTCGACTTATCCGTGCAAATAGCGGTCAGTCGCCGTTTCCATTTCCGGGCTGCTTTGTACGAACAACTGTTAATCTCTGTTTCACATTTGCCGGCTTATTTATGCAAACAGTGGGGAGTTCGAGCTGAAATCCGCTTTCCTTCAGACTCTCAGCACATTAACATTCACCGTGTTCAGTGCAGTCTCTATTGATTCAATGAGCTTAATCCTGTTCGGAGGCTTCAGTATATACCCCGCAGGCTTCTGCAGCATCAGCTCCAGAATTGTCTTTTTGTCATCCATGCTTGTCAGATAAATTATCGGAATTTCTTCACCGCCCGGAAGCTTTCTGATAACCTCAAAGGTCTCTTTTCCGTTCATTTCCGGCATTTCATAATCAAGCAGGATCAGATCCGGGTGCTGCTCTTCGAACTGTTTCAGTGCCATTTTCCCCGAGATTGCAATACATATATCGTAATTACTCTGCAATATTTCTTTTATGTGACGCAACATCACGCCGCTGTCATCTACGACAAGAATTTTTCTTCTTGTTTCATCCATCGGCCAATCCCCCATATCATAGTTTATACTTTTGTCGACATGTCTGACACAAGTCTGTCCACCTCGCCAAGATCGATATTTGTCACAGCCGCCTCAAGTTCAGGCATCATGCTTTCAATCTTTTCAGGTAAACTGTACTTCTTTAATTCTATGATAATCTCATCACCTTTGTCAATATCCATGTCCTGCATAAACCGGGATAATTCATTTATTTTTTTAAGAAATTCATCTTTTTCAAAGGGGATTTTCTCTTTGCTCTCCGGCGCAATTCTATCCAGTTCCTTTTTCAGACGTCCTGCCGTATCTCTCCATTCATCCAGGAAGGCCGGTGTCACACTTCGTATATTCTCAAACTTACTGTCGCGGGCACAGTATTCAAGATATTTTGCCATATTGGAAATCATAACGGCACCGATTGTCAGCGAAGTACTCTTCATTGCATGAACCTTTATTCTGAATCCCTTTACCGACTCCGTCAGTTCATCGGAGGCTCCGGCATTCATAGTTGACTTGTAGATTCTTTCAAGTGTATCCGCTTCGAGTGCGGCTGTTGTCACGAAGGTTTTCATTGATTCAATTACAAGCTGCGGTGTTGAAAGGTTCTTCAGTGCCAGTTCGATATTTATGCCTTCAACCTGTGGCAGGCTTACATCCTCTTTCTTTGAATCCGCCTGATTCTTTTTGGCATCACTCTTTTTCTGATTCTGAAGTTCATCCGGCTGCGGCTCCATCACCTCGGTATATATCACTTTACTGTCAGGAAGCATTTCAGCCAGCAGCTGTTCAAGTTCATTCGGCTTCACCGGCTTTGATATGTATGATTCAAAGCCCTCACACAGGTACTCTTCCCTGGCTCCTGTTATGGCATTTGCCGTCATACACACTATAGGTGTGTATCTGTTCAGGTTATTTTCGGAGGCCTTCATAATGTGAAGCGTCTTTACTCCGTCGAGATCGGGCATCATATGGTCAAGCAGGATCAGATCATATTTATTCGTATTGGTTTTTTCCAGACAAGAATAACCGCCGTCTGCCTGGTCAAAAATAATATGTGTATGCTTTAACAGCGCAATGATAACTTCGCGATTCATCCTGTTATCGTCGACAACAAGTACTCTTGCTTCGGGAGCTTCAAACTTAGCCTTGTAAGTCTTATCATCTCTTCTTTTGTTTACCCGCGTGTTAATATCTCCGATTTCTCCCTCACGTACTACCTTCTGCAGTATTTCAAAACTGAATTTCGAACCTTCTCCGTAATTGCTCTTAACATCAAGCTTCGAGTTCATCATAGCCAGCAGATTGATTGTAATATTCATTCCGAGTCCTGTACCCTCTATCGAATGATTTCTGGATTCCTCAATTCTTTTAAATTTTTCAAACAGCTTGTCGATATCCTCAGGCTTTATACCGATTCCCGTATCCTTTATTTCAAAATACAATCTCTCGTTTTCGCCTTCACGGATTCCGTGTACATTCAGTGTCACAGTACCGTGTTCCGTATATTTTACCGCATTATTCATCAGATTTACTATTATCTGCTTAATTCGCACATCGTCACCGAGCAGCCATACCGGAATATTACTGTCAACGTTCAGATTTATTCGCAGTCCCTTATCGGCCGCCTTCATCTTCATCATATTCACAACGTCCAGAAGCAGACTGCTGATTTCATACTCCACAGGTACAATCTCCATCTTGCCGGATTCGATTTTAGACAGATCCAGAATATCATTGATAATGGAAAGAAGGCTGTTTCCCGCACCCATAATGTCGTCGGCATATTTGATTATCTGAGGATTCTTCGCCTCACGCTTTATCATTGTATTAAACCCGAGAATGGCATTTATGGGTGTACGGATTTCGTGAGACATATTGGCCAGGAAATCCGACTTGGCTCTGTTTGCCGCCTCTGCCTGCATTCGGCTCTCGTTGAGTTCTTCTACCATCTTGTCCAGATCATTGTTTGTCCTCTCAAGTTCCACCGTAGCGGTTGTGGCAAACTGAACCAGTCTGTTGTTCAGTGAATAAGTCTTTGCCTCTTTTTGAACCGGAAGCTCGGGTAACGGCAGCGTTTCATCCACGTCACCCTCTCTTAACGATACCACAAGAAGAGTTTCGTTATGGTGATAGATTCTGTCATTATTGGTTATAATTTCGCCCGATGTATAAAATCCGCATGTAGGTGCCAGATTTTGGAAAATGGCCGATTCCCTGTTTATATCATCCTTCCAGTACGCCCTTCTTGCAACGCAGGAAAACAGCATGATTCCCTGAGGCCGGAATTCCATCATTTCCTCCGCAGTCCTTCGTATATCGTCCAGAATAGTTTGTCTGTCTCCGTAAGCAAGCCTTACGCTCGGAAACAGGTCTATTTCGGAAAAAAGCACAATCGAGCCGTCTTCTCTTGAAGAAATCGGTGTACGCATAATCAGTGTTCCACGGCGTGTACTGCACATCAGGGGAAATTCAATTACATTGTCCTCAAAATCTTCATCATTCTCAATATTGAGATATTTTGAATATATATCAAATGCCGGTCGACCGTTCAGCGTATACAGTACATTACCTTCTGCCTTTGTTATCTCAAATGAATGGCCGAGAGGTCGCCAACCCGTCACATACTGTGTTTTTATATGCAGCCCGCTGCCTCCCATAAACACCATCACCACAGAAGTGGAATTGGGCTGCCAACCCTTCGCAAATACATAAGAGTCACTGCGTTTATCACCTGTATATGCACCGCCTCCGAATACATTTATGGTCGCCTCCAGATTTTTAAAAATCTGTGTAAGATTTGTTTCAAGCATTCCGTATGAAGATACCAGCAGTTCACAGTACTTTACCCAGGGCATGGCCTGCCTTACTTCCAGTGCCATGGCGGCCAGCTCCTGAACTGATTTACCCTTCAGATTATACTGATATATTACAATTCTGGTATTCGGGTCTTCATACAATGAAAAAATCACATCGACCTCATCTTCCGTGAATACGCCGTTCATGATATTTGCATTTGTGGTACATCCGATGTACAGCGCTTTCGGCAGCTCATCATCCAGTATTCCCGATATATTTTTCACTATCTCGGGATTAAGTTTCGACATAAATATATGAACAAGCACCGATGTGCATGAAAGCTGCTCGCATTGTTTCCGAATCTCGCAAACTCTGTCCGTAAAATCTTCGCTGCTACGATATATAACCTGTATTTGTTTCATAACGTTCTCCCCCCTGAAGCAATACCAAAGCACTCTCATCCTGTAAATAAACACCTTTAATTCAAACGTCACAAATAGATACAATAAATATACCACATTTGTGCGTAATTGTCACGCATTTTTATGGATTTCTTTCAAAAAATTATGTATATCATGGTTTTTGTCAATATGTCATTCTCTTCATGTGATATCTGCCGTTTACTGACTTTATATTTCGGACATAAATTCTATTTTCTGCTGCTATGCACAATCCGGTCAAAGCAAGCCGGTCATGCAGTCAGCCGCGGGTTCATTCCGAGTCACAGCCTCCCACGCAGTCAGACGCAGGGTTCGAACAGCAGTGAATTTCCTGCGCCGCTTTTGCGTCGCGTCAACGGAAAAATACCACTGCAGAAAGCGTACATGTTCCCGACGGAGTCATTTTACTTTATGGGACACATTGTTGTAAAAATAAAAACCATGGAATGTTAACCGACGGTACTGCGCCGGTTAACGTTCCACGGCATTATATTTACTTCGTTATTTGTTATTTGGTTTTTACGTTATTTGTTTTTTACGTTATCTGGCTTAATTCGTTATTACTGTTTATATTCAGTTCAATATCAGAACGCAAGCTTTTCAGCAAGATAACTCTTCAGCTCGGATACAGGTATTCTTACCTGCTCCATCGTATCACGCTCACGAACCGTTACACAGTTATCTGTCTCCGACTCGAAATCGTAGGTAACACAGTAAGGTGTTCCGATTTCATCCTGACGACGATATCTCTTTCCGATATTTCCACGGTCGTCATACTCGCAGTTCCATTCCTTGCTGAGCTCTGCGTAAATCTTCTCGGCACCCTCACCAAGCTTCTTCGAAAGGGGAAGGATTCCTACCTTTACAGGTGCAAGAGCGGGATGGAAATGAAGTACTGTACGCATATCTCCACCCTCAAGCTCTTCCTCATCATAAGCCGCACAGAGGAATGCAAGTGTAACACGGTCTGCTCCGAGTGAAGGCTCTACTACATAGGGGATGTACTTTTCATTTGTCTCATCATCAAAGTAACTCATATCTTCCTTTGATACATTCTGATGCTGTGTAAGGTCATAATCGGTACGATCTGCAATACCCCAAAGCTCGCCCCATCCGAACGGGAAAAGGAATTCGATATCCGTTGTACCCTTACTGTAGAAGCAGAGCTCCTCGGGATCGTGGTCACGGAGTCTCATCTCGTCTTCCTTGATACCGAGTGAAATGAGCCAGTCACGGCAGAATGCTCTCCAGTACTGGAACCATTCAAGGTCTGTGCCGGGCTTGCAGAAGAACTCGAGCTCCATCTGTTCGAACTCTCTTGTTCTGAAAGTAAAGTTTCCGGGGGTAATTTCATTTCTGAATGACTTACCAACCTGACCGATTCCGAACGGTACCTTCTTACGTGAAGTTCTCTGCACGTTCTTGAAGTTAACGAAAATACCCTGAGCCGTCTCGGGACGAAGGTATACCACGTTTTTGGCATCCTCGGTTACGCCCTGGAATGTCTTGAACATAAGGTTGAACTGTCTGATATCTGTAAAATTATGCTTTCCGCATGAAGGGCATGCGATATTGTTCTCATCGATATACGCCTTCATTTCCTCCTGTGAAAAAGCATCCACAGGCTTGGGAAGTGTAAGTCCCTTTTCAGCGGCATAATCCTCAATAAGCTTATCTGCTCTGAATCTCTCATGGCACTCCTTGCAGTCCATCAGAGGATCGGAGAAACCGCCGAGATGTCCGGAAGCCACCCATGTCTGGGGATTCATAAGAATAGCGCAGTCAACACCGACATTGTAAGGGTTTTCCTGAATAAATTTCTTCCACCATGCCTTTTTAACGTTATTCTTAAGCTCTACGCCGAGATTACCGTAATCCCAGGTATTTGCAAGTCCGCCGTAAATCTCCGAACCCGGATATACAAAACCTCTTGCCTTTGCAAGCGTTACAATCTTTTCCATTGTCTTTTCCATGTCAATAACCTCCGTCATCTTTACTCTTCTTTTACTACCGGTAAACCTCTGCAACCGGATAATTACGTTCGCAGGTATTGAAGCAGACTTCAGTCTTGCGTTCATTATCAACCGACTGTGAATAGCAACCAATCTACAACATATTATACTCTTTGTCGGAATTTTGCAAGCCCTTTTCGGTATAATCGTTACTATTCGTTACTGTTGCATCAGTGAAATGCCCGCATACTTTTTCCGCTTTACGATAAAGCTCCCTGATAATATTCACCCTGTGCATTCCATAGCTCATTATACTTTCCGTTTTTTATTTTTACAAGTTCATCGTGAGTTCCTTTTTGCACAATTTCCCCGTTATCAAAAACAGTTATTTCATCGCAGAACCTGCATGACGATAATCTGTGACTGATATAGACGGCTGTTTTTTTGTCAACCATATTTGCAAAATCCTCATATACCTGAGCCTCCGCAATCGGATCGAGTGCAGCAGCCGGTTCATCCATTTTGTCATACTGTAAAGTCTGATATCTTTCGCAGCCTGCATGTCATTTGATGCATTCACAATGTACTGCATTTTCTGCTCGTAGCCGACTTTTTCCCCGTTATTTTTGTCAACCCACTTAACTATCTTTCTGTTCAGCAGAAAGCTTATAACTGTGGTTATACTTAAGAAAAGCAATAATAACGGATTCAACGTAACCAGTATTCCCACAAAGGCCATAAATCCCAGCAGATTCGAAAAGAACTTAACTCCCGCATCGTAAGTCTGGGCATAATACGAGAAATTACCGTTGCAGCTGGCAAAGCTTTCACTCTGTAACTTTCTGAAATGCTCATTTTCCTGATTTCGGTAATCCGTCGTCAGTCCCTTAATCGTAACCATATGAAGAAAAAAATCGTTCATCTTGAACTTATTCCAGTACACCAGCCGGTTCAGATACTCCTGTACTCCCATAAGAACTGCTAAAGAGCCGGTAATTACCGCAGTTATGGTCAATATCTCCCTAATTCCTGTTCCCATTGTAATTTTTTCAATAATAATTTTGGGTAAAAATGCCGTAATTACAGGAATAAGCGCATTAATCAATATGATAAAAAAACAGAAAATCAACAGAACCGGTTATAATATACTTAAAGAGTTTCAAGCACATCAAGAGATTTCATTCTTCTGTCGATTCTTCTGTCCGCATATATACTTACCGCCCTATCAAACTCTCTTCCGATATCTTCCTTCAATTCAAACGAATACAGCTTCTGCGGTGCACAGGTTATACAATAGTGCATGGCATACCTCGCCGCCTCCGAAAGACTGACCGTACCGGTACCATCGGTCATCTTCTCTGCGGCGTCCGGACTCTCGGTAAAGTCTGCTTTGTTTCGTGCATGGCACTCGTCACATAATATACAGCTCCTGTTTCTGTCAAATATCCAGTATTTTTTGGTCTCTTTTTTACCGCATGCGGCACATTCAAAGACATTCGGCGCCTCACCGAAATTACTCAGTGCACGCAGTTCGAATATCCTGCGAACCATACTGAACGGAAGCCTTTTTTTTACAAGCGCATTCAGTGAAACATACAACAGCTTTACCTGTTCTTTTTCGTCGCAACCCTCACGTGTCAGATATTCCATCAGCTCACAGAAATACATTCCGTAATACATCGATTCCAGATCATTTTTCAGTTCATCAAAAAAATTTGGACCGTCACATGCCACCAGAGTGTTTGATTCACGTCCTTCGCGTATGGTAAAGGTACCGTAAACAAACGGCTGGGTGCATGCGCGCAGCGTGCTCTTCGGTCTTCTCGAATACTGTGCAAATGCCGATATTCTTCCTTTCTCACAGGTAAGCATGCTAACACGCCGGTCGTATTCCCCGACCGGCATTGCACTCAACACTATTCCGTTTACCTTTATCTCACCATACATATCTTCACCGTACAATCGCTTTATCAGCCGGACTTTATCGCCACCTTCCCGGTTTTGGAATACAGTCCTTAGCCGCCTTTCCGACCTTGGAATACGGTTCTTTGCAGCCGTCTTCCCGGTTTTGGAATACAGTTGTTAGCAGCCGCCTTCCCGGCTCCGGAATACAGTTTCTGCAGTCCACGCATAAAATTTTGAATTCAGTCAGATTCGTCAACAAAACCGTAATTTTTCAAAAGGAATGCGCTGTCCCGCCAGTCCTTTTTCACCTTCACAAACAGTTGCAGATTGACTCTGCAGGCCAACAGCGATTCAATCTCCATTCTTGCCTGTGTGCCTATCTTCTTAATTGTTGCACCCTGCTTTCCTATGATAATTCCCTTGTGCGAATCTCTCTCACAGACAATTGTCGCTTCTATGTCAAAGAACGGGATCTCTGAAGCATTTGTACCTTTTTGCGGTCGTTCCTTCATTTTTTCAATTCCGACGGCAATTCCGTGGGGGACTTCATCTTCAAGAATTCTGAGTGCCTTTTCACGTATAAGCTCAGCAACTATCTGCCTTTCCGGCTGGTCTGTGAGTTCATCCTCGTCATAATACATGGGACCCTCCGGAAGCAGCTCAAATATTACCTTCTTCAGTTCCTCCTCGTTCTGCCCTTTCAGCGCGCTGATCGGTACAATCGCATCAAAATCGCAGATATCCTTATACATGGAAATCAAAGCCAGCTGCTGCTCCTTTGTAATCGTGTCAATCTTGTTGATAACCAGAACCTTTTTAACTTTGTCGTCTCCGCCTGTTCCGAGAATTTCACCGTAATTTCCCGACATTTTTATATTGCTTCGCTCATTGTCCCAGGCTCCGCTGTTTTTTCGTTTTCTGCCGTCTTTCGATACATCATCTTCATTTATTCTGTACTTTTCAGCCTCAAAATCGGCTTCGTCAGGCAGAGTTCCGTCATCTCTCACGGTTCCTCCAAGCAGCTCGGCTATCTTTTTATCACCTGTACCGACGTATTTAACGGGCTCTATCAGCCAAAGCACAAGATCCACTTCAGAAAGCGTCCGTTCAGCCACCTCCACCATAAATTCACCAAGCTTATTCTGTGCCTTATGAATACCGGGAGTGTCAATAAAGATTGCCTGCCCGCGTTTTTCAGTCAGAATCGTCCTGATTCTTGTTCTGGTAGTCTGCGGTTTGTTTGAGGTAATGGCAACCTTCTGTCCGATCAGACGGTTCATAAGCGTTGATTTTCCTACATTCGTTCTTCCGACAAGAGCCACAAAACCCGATTTAAATTCTCCCATATCCGCTCCATTCTCATGCTTATGCAGTATTTTGTCCGTTACATAAGTGATTCTGTTGAATTAAACAAATCTTTGTTTTCTTCGATGCATTTCCCGCTTCCGACGGCACAGAAATCCGATTTTTCCAGTATTTTCTCAACAATGTCCGCCATACTCCTGATATCTTCTACAGTTGTAGAAATTACTCCTTTTCTGAATTGAAGAAGCATTTCCTCCGTTGTCCCGGCCATGAGCATTCTGAGCGATCTCAAGCCCTTGGAATACGGACTGAGAGGCGTATCTAAAAGGCCGATAAAGCCAATTATGTTTTTAAGCATTTCACGCTCATCCGCATCATAATTTCTTAAAAAATCCGGAGTTTTCCTGTATATTTCCAGTGTTTCTGCCACATGCGGGTCTCTGTACGAATAAAAGAAACTGATATTTCCGTTTATCACGGTGTTAAATCCGCATCCGTATGCTCCGCCCTTCAGTCTGATGTTGTTGTAAAGGTATTCATTTGACACTATCTGTGAAGCCACATCGAACTTGCCGACAGTTTCCTCAGGGTATTCGTCAAAATTACCGCTCATTGCCACATAATTCACCGCACCGGAATTCCTGTACGCTTTTCCCGCAGGTACCGTTTCAAACATTATTCCGCAATGGTCAGCAGGTGCCTTCCATTCTACATCTGTAGTTGGAATCTCATTTGCAAAACCGGCCAGTCTTTCCCTTATACCGTCATACGTACTCCTGCTGCAGGTCACATCAACCATCATGTTATCACGGCCGATAATATGCTTCACGCATCCGTACAGCTCCGATATCAGTTCATCGTATTCCTTACTGCTGAATTTGAGCGCTTTTTCAATATATTTATACTCCGTAATGCCGGTAACACGCTTAATAAACTCATACTCGGGATTAATGTGTGAACGTGCCTCAAGTATTGCCACCGAATGGGCGCTCCGGTTCATGTGATATTTCAGTCCGGTACGTTCCTCTCCCAAAAGATCCTTCAGTCTCTTCTTTGATTCAAAAACAGTTTCGCAAAGCATTTCTTTTATCAAAGGAAGCACGTTATCCGTTTCATCACGCATCATTCTGACATCAATAAACAGCATGGGGCGGTAGTATTTGCTTCCTCCCCTCCTGTTAAACGTCAGTGTATCCATGCCGACCCCGCCGGTATGAACATTTATCTCGTTGTCCAGATCAAAATAGCTGCGTTTCTTTGTGTCCATCGACCCTATGCATTTTGTAAGCAGAGACATCAGACAGAGCTTGTCCTCCGGTACTCCTCCCAGGTCAAAAAACAGCTTCAGATATACAATATTATTTGTCTCCACATCATGGAAAACAACCGGAATGTCCCCGAACGAATCCTTTTCATTCACAATCGGTCTCACCTGCATGCCGATATCTTCACGTGTCAGCATCGGTATCGTCTCAAGCTCTTCCTTCGTCGACGGCTCACTCTGATACTGTTCAAGATGAAGGTTTTCCTTAATCAGATTATCAAGCTCCTCTTCGCTCAGCGACCTTTTATATCCGTCAAGCTTTTGGGCAAGAAGCGTGTCCTCTTCATCCGAAACTGTTTTGGACGGAACCGAAGTAATATACACATTGCTGCAGCTGTTCAGCAGTACCTCGCTTAACACCTTTTCAAAATAATCCGTGTCTATTTTTTCTTTCAATTCCGCAAATATCTTACGTTTATTCAGGGTGGAAAAGGGATCGTTTTCATCATAAATCCACGTATCCATGGAATTTTCAATATAAACCAGTCCCTTCGGAGTATTTCCGAAGTCCGCCTCCGCTTCACCAAATTCAGCCCTGTTCAGAATTGCCCGCAATGACTGTTTGTTCAGACCTTCTCTTGCTGCCTTTTCAAGTTCCTCACGAAGTATTTTCTTGAACTCCGGCATCTTTTCGGCCTCGGTGTTCATTGCCATTACCATAACAAATGCCTGTTGCAGATCGTCATAGAGTGAAAATGAAATGTCCTGTCCTACACCTGCCGACACCAGTGCCTCCTTCACAGGAGCTCCCGATATTTCAAACAGAACCTCAAGGACAACTTCAACAGAAATCATCTTCTCAATATCAGCTCCGTCGCCCGCCATTGCCGCCCACGTCAGATAGGTGGCATTTTCATCGCTTTCATCGTTTCCCAGAGGATATGAATCGGTAACATCAAGCGTGCCTATCGGTTTTTGATTTTTTACGGCCGAATCAATATCCTCACGGTCAAATTTTGAAAGATATTCGCGGTCCATCCACTCCAGACGCTCATCAATGTCCACGTTTCCGTACAGATAAATATAGCTGTTCGAAGGATGATAGTATTTTTTATGAAATTCAAGAAATTTTTCATATGAAAGCTTCGGTATTTCAGCCGGGCTTCCCCCCGATTCATAGCGGTATGCATTGTCCGGGAAGATTGTATGAATAGCCTTTCTGGTAATTCTCGATTCAGGAGTGGACAATGCTCCCTTCATTTCATTGTATACGACACCGTTTATCGTAATCGGTTCATTTTTATCCTTTATCTGATAATGCCAGCCTTCCTGCATAAAGATTTCTTTTCTTCTGTATATGTTCGGGTAAAATACCGCATCCATATACACTGCCATCAAATTGGCAAAATCCCTGTCATTGCATGAAGCAACCGGATAAATAGTCTTGTCGGGGCATGTATACGCGTTCAGATATGTGTTCATCGAGCCCTTCTCAAGCTCCTTAAACGGGTCCTTCGCGGGATATTTTTCAGAACCGCACAGAACCGAATGCTCCAGAATGTGAGCCACACCCGTACTGTCCGATGGCGGAGTTCTAAAGCCGATTGTGAAAACTTTGTTGTCGTCGTCATTTGACAGAATGCAGACCCTGGCTCCGGATTTTTTATGTTTTAACAGGATTCCGCGGGCATTACAGTCGTAAACCTGCTGTTCCTTTATCACTTCATATGATTCGTTCATAACACTCCCCCATTATTCGTTACTGTTCACCGTCCTGTCAAATACAGCTTATGTATCGTTAAATCGGCTTTACACTTCACTTGACCCGACTCACTTCAGATTCGTGCTTAATATTCCTCACTTCTGAACAAAACAAATATACCATTACTTTTCACAGTCTTCCCAAAACTCATTCATAAGCCCCGACTGCCGCGCAGTCTGCCGCCACTTCGCAGCTGAAGGCTTATTTAAGCGAATAGCGAGTAAGCTGACCGGAAGCCTGCTTCCAAGAGCAGCTTCGAACAAACGTCATCGAATGATGTTTTTCACGCGATGACATGTTTTGTACAGCCACCCTAGTCGGATAACAACACCCGCAAGCCCGCGAACAAGCTCTCAGCTTGCGTCTATTATCCGACTGTGAATATCAACATTATAACAATTCAAAAAAATAAATTCAATAATAACAATATTTCCTTTGACTTTTTTGAGAAATTGTGATAAATTATGCGTAGATGTCAATAGTGACATCGATATTCTTTTTATTTTTTTTGGAGGCAGTATATGAAAAATGGAACAGTAAAGTGGTTCAACGCCAAGAAGGGTTACGGATTCATCTCAGACGAAGAGGGAAATGATGTATTTGTACATTTCTCAGCATTAAACATGGATGGTTTTAAGGTTCTCGATGAGGGCGAGAAGGTTACATTCGATGTTGTTGACGGCGAGAAGGGACCTCAGGCTGCGAACGTAACACAGTGCTGATTTCAGTACCAAAGCAGTTATAATCGAATTGCTAATAATTGAATTTAAATTTATAGAGATATATTTTTAAGAATAATATATTAGAAAATAGGTTGTAACCGAAAGGGGCGATATTAATCGCCTCTTTCTTTTTTAGTTTTCCTTGCGACATGCTGCGCCGCTTTTGCGTCGCGTCAGCGACAAATTACCGCTGCAAAAGCGTGCGCAACCTCGTGGAGCGTTTTTTACTTTATAGGACGCAATTTCCTGTAAAGTAAAAAAAGGACAGCGAAGCCGCTGCCCAAAAAAACAGTTCAATTATTAATCGTTACTGTCCGCAGTCTGTTCAGGACGCATTCATAGTCGGATAGTAACTATTTATCAAGAAGTCCTTCTTCAAATTTCTTCTCATAATCATCAAAGATATAGTTAAATACCGGAGCAAGTCCTACAAGCTCACAACCGTAAATTGTATCCTGTCCGTTTCTGAATTCCTTGCGTATAATCTTAACTACCGTATAAAGCTTTGCATCCTCTTCGCCCAGCTGAATACACGCATTGAAGTAGAACCCCAGCGGAAGATCGTTTGCAGAAGCAAATCCGATTCCCCCTCTTGAAATATTCAGAACCTCAATCGGTGCTTCAAGATTCTTGATTTCCTCATTATCCTGTTTAAAAAGCGAAGAAATCTCAAGCTTCATTGAAAAAACCGGAACTCTTTTTGAACGTCTTTTCTCATCCATCATAGTATTTACCTCTTCTCCTGTCATAAAAATTGTCCGAATAACATCGGAATAAACATCGTCATAACTGATTTGGGGGCCGGCATCCGGCTACACAACAGTCAGGACATAAGAATGCGTTTATCCGTTCTGTGAACAAAACCGTCAATACGACCGTTCTGAACAACCCCCGTAAATGATATCGTCATTATTTTAAAAATCATAACCGGCTGTCATCAATTTCTCCATTGAATACTTCAGTTGCCGATCCCGTCATCAAAACGCTTCCGTCTTCACGATATTCTATATTGAGCTTTCCGCCCAACAGTGTAACCTCTACGTTTCTGTCTGTCAATCCATTCTCTGCACAGGCAATCACACATGCACATGCGCCGGTTCCGCAGGCAAACGTTTCACCCGATCCGCGTTCCCATACACGCATACTTATGTGTGATCTGTCAACCACCTTTACAAACTCTATATTGGCTTTTTCCGGGAACAGTTCATGCGTCTCCATGTCCGGACCGCAGGCCGTAATATCCAGATTGTCAACATCCTCCACAAAAGTAACCGCATGCGGATTACCCATCGACACAAACGAATATTGATGACAGATTCCGTTCACTTCAACCGGCAAACCTGTAATGCAGCCGTTAGCGGATTTTCTGACTATCCCACCCTGTGCTGCCCTGTTAATTGCTTCTGTGTTCATCGGAATTTTTTCGGGGTCAAACTCCGCATGCCCCATATCCACGGTAACACTGTCGATTTTACCTGTTTTTTCATTCTTCACAAGCTTCAATTTTTTGATTCCGGATAATGTCTCAACGGTAATATCCGTTTTGTTTACGATTCCATGATCATATGCATATTTACCAACGCATCTGATTCCGTTTCCGCACATTTTCCCGCGTGAACCGTCAAGATTATACATATCCATCGTGCAATCAGCTTTATCTGACGGACATATAAGTATCACACCGTCTCCGCCGATTCCGAAATGTCTGTCCGAAAGCTTAACCGCCGTTTCTGACGGATTCGGAACCTTTTCCTCAAAGCAGTTGATGTAGACATAATCATTCCCGCAGCCCTGCATCTTTGTAAATTTCATTGTTTCACCCTGTTCTGCCGTACAGCATTTATTTTTTTACTTTATAAGCTCAATTTCCTGTTAACAAAAAGCATGTTAACACTTTTCCGTTACTTCTCAAAAATATTCGTAAGCCAAATCAGTTTATTCGGACTTACCACAACTCACAGTCAAGAATATTCGGGAATTCAACACCGAATACCTTTTCCGTTCTCCTTCCGAAGCTGTCTGCCCTGTCATTTGCATTAAGCACCGTCTCGTTGTAATCATCAACAACATTCAGATACAGTGAAGAAATCTCGTACTCGGATGTTCTGCCCATACCGTCATTGTTCTTTTTAAATACCTGAAGCGGTGTCTGGCCTTCAAGTGCACGTCTGACACGTTCTCTCAGAAAAGTAGCCGATGTGGGCTTTGCAATTACATCATCAACACCGTACTTAAATCCCTCCGACACTTTATTTCTGTCAGCAATTCCGGTGACAAAAATAACAGGTATTTTCTTCAGTGCTTCAATCATTCTGATTCTTTTCAGGACCTGTACTCCATCCATATCGGGCATATTAATGTCAAGCAGAACCAAATCGGCAGTCATTCCCGATTCCAGCTGTGTCACCACCTGTTTTCCCGAATTGTATATTCTGACATCATAATCCGCATCAGCACCCGCAAGCTGCGCCTTAATAACCATCGCATTCGCCGCGAAATCATCAACTACCAGTATTCTGTACATATCATACCCTCTTCCAAAATTGATTAGTCGTTATTCTGTATTACTTTCCGGCCTTTCAACGGTCTGTCTTTTGTAACTTTTCAGCCTGCCACCGGTCTGTAAGCAGTAATCTATTTGTTAAAGTATTCATCCAGGCCATCAGCCATGCCCTTAACAAGCTTATTTCTGTATGAGTCTTCGGCCATCTTCTTATCTTCCTCCGGATTTGTCATAAAGCCCATCTCAACAATGGTAACCGGAACCTCCGACCAGTTTATGCCGCTCATGGTGTCAGTCTCCCACACACCTCTGTCCTTTGCCCCTGTTTCCCTGATCATTCCGTCAAGTACACAGTCTGACAATGAACGGCATTCCTCATATATACTTCCATTATACTTATTTGATTTCGTTTGGCAAATAGTTTCTATTCCATTTACGGAAGAACTGTCACTTCCGTTCGCATGAATTCTGATAAATGCATCGGCATTGGCACTGTTGGCAACCTCTGCACGTTCAATGTTACTGATATTTACGTCATTTGACGTTCTGACCATCAAAACCCTGTATCCTCTGCTGACAAGCTCATCCTTCAGTTTCATGGCCACATCAAGATCCAGCTTGTATTCTTCTATGTGAGTACTGACACCCTGGGTTCCGGAAGAAACCTTTGCCTTCATCTCCGACGAACCCGGACCGTTAGGCTCTGTAGCATAATTGCCTTTTGACTGATGTCCTGCATCTATGCAGACAAGCTTTCCCGAACTGCTGCCGTAATAAGTACCCGCTGTAGCTGTCGCTTTTCCGGTTGCCTCGGCTACCGGAGCCTTCTGATCTGATTTTGCGGTTTCTCCGGCTGCTTCAGCTTCCTTCGCTTTTTTTTCTGCCTCATCGGCTGCCTTTGCCTGTTCTTCTGTCATAGAACAGGTAATAACCGATTTCGCAACATAACAGGTCTGACCGTTATATTCCACTCTTGCCCAGTCAGCTGCAGAACCGGTTCTCTTCAGTCTCACGACACCCTCGGTAGTTATAAGTATGTTGACTTCCGATTCTGTCGATGCGCTCGTTCTGATTCTTGAACCTGCCTTTATCTCAACATAATCGTTCTTATCCGTGAAAGTAAGCTCTGCGGTACCGCCTTCAGTTCCCGCGGGAGTATCCGTGGGTGCAGGTGTGGCAGTAGGCTCGGGGGTAGCTGTAGGCTCTGCCGGTATCGAAGTCGGAGTCACGTCAATTGTATTTCCGAACTTGTCTACCACACGCTTTACCAGCGTATTCGATACATAGCATTCCCTGCCTTCATAATCAACCCTTGACCAGTCTGTACTGAGTCCTGTTCTGGTAAATACCTTATCATCCTGAATCTCTGTAACTATTTCACTGTCCGTTGAAGCAGCTGCCCTGATTCTTGAACCGGCCTTAACTTCAATCAGTTCGTTTCTCGTTTCAAAGCCTGCCGCCTGAACTGCCTCCGTAGGTACCGGTGTGGGTGACGGTGTGGGAGTAAGCGCCGATGAATCGCTGGTAACCGAAGTTACGAGCTTCGTCGCAACGTAGCACTCCATGTCCTTATAAATGACTCTGGTCCATTCCGAATTGTAACCGGTACGTTCAAGTTTAGCCTCAGCATCAAGTGTTCCCGCAATCTTTGCATCTGTCGAAGCGCCTTCACGTATGTTTGAACCCGCCTTTACAATGGCGAAATCCGTCTTATCGTCAAATTTTAAGCCGTAGGAAGCATCCTGATTCTGCAGAATTTCAGTAGGCTCCGGAGTCACTTCATCGGTCGGTACAACCGGCGTATCCGTTACCTCTGCCTCTCCGCCGTCTTTCTTATCCTTGTTATTATCCTTGTTATTATCCTTATCTTTATTGTTTTTCTTCTTTCCGCTTTCTGCCGTACTCGCGTCATCAATTTCTTCACCGGGTCTGTATTCGGTATCGATGCCGGTATTATCTCCGAGCACCAGCTCCTTCCCATCGACCTTTCCGGTTTCGTCCGTCGTGTTGACACCGTTGTCCCCATCGCCGAGCAGCAGGTGCAGCACAAGCAGTATGATAATAAGTATGCCGAGAACAAACGGCATCATTCTTATTAATCTTTTCATCGTAAACTATTCCTCCTTATTCAGATACTCTTTCTGTACAGGTGTCAGAGTATCAATCTTTTTACCCATATATGCAAGCTTTCTGTAAGCCACGGCACTGTCAACTTCCTTCGGCACCTTTATAAGCTTCTCGGTAATTTTGTCTCTGTTCTCAACCAGATATTTTGCGCTGAGCGCCTGAATTGCAAAGCTCATATCCATAATCTCGGCAGGATGTCCGTCACCTGCAGCCAGATTTACAAGTCTGCCCTCTGCCAGACAGTATACCCATCTGCCGTTTTCCAGCCTGTAACCCATGATGTTGTCACGCATCTCCATCGTTTCAACAGCCATACGGCGCAATTCAGCCACATCAACCTCCACATCGAAATGACCTGCATTACAGCAGATGGCCCCATCCTTCATTTCAAGGAAATCATCATGCGTGATAACGTCCCTGCAGCCCGTAACAGTGACAAAGAAATCTCCAAGCTTTGCAGCCTCACGCATAGGCATAACCTCAAAACCGTCCATAACAGCCTCAATAGCCTTTACCGGATCAACCTCAGTCACAATTACTCTTGCACCGAGTCCCTTTGCCCTCATAGCCACGCCTTTTCCGCACCAGCCGTAGCCGGCTACAACAGCCACCTTACTGCAGACAATAAGGTTCGTGGTTCTGTTTATTCCGTTCCAAACCGACTGGCCTGTTCCGTATCTGTTGTCGAACAAATGCTTACAGTCTGCATCATTAACAAGAACCATGGGGAACTCCAACTCTCCGCGTCGCTCCATTCCCTTCAGTCTGAGAATACCCGTTGTGGTTTCTTCGCAACCACCGATAACATATTTCAGCTTATCTCTGAAACGGGTGTGCAGCGCATGAACAAGGTCTCCGCCGTCATCAATGATAATATTGCAGTCATTCTCCAGTACATGATCAATATGTGTATTGTACTCCTCTTCAGTGGTTCCGTGCCAGGCATGAACCTCAAGTCCTGCCTTTACCATAGCTGCCACAACATCATCCTGGGTGGAAAGAGGATTGCTTCCGGTGATAAACATTTCTGCACCGGCATTTTTTAAAACAAGGCACAAATAAGCCGTCTTTGCCTCAAGATGCACTGAAAGCGCAATTCTGATTCCGGCTAACGGCTTTGTCTCTATAAATTCTTTTTCAAGTCCTGCAAGAAGCGGACAGTTTCTTTTTACCCATTCAATCTTTTTTTCTCCCGAAGGAGCAAGATTTATATCCCTGATTTCAGATGCCATATCAATCCCTTCGTTACCATATCACCGGCAGTTATTCATCATCACCCGGTTGTAAGCGGTAACATTCCTTTCAAATCGTCTGCAAAAAACATTATAATTATTCCCGCAATCTTTAACCACCTCGAACTCCCATAAAATGCTCAGTACGGCATTTTATTCCGTTCTCGGTGTTTGCGTGTCAAATTCTATATTCGCTCATTTGTGCAAGCACAATCGCGAATATATTTTTGACACTTGTATCATATTATACCATGATTATAAAAAATGTAATACCCTTTTAATGAAAGTTTGCATTTTTTTTACAAACCCGCACAGTTTGATACTATTCGCAGGCTGTTATTATTCACAGGTTGTTATTATTCACATTCTGAACAAAAATCATCCTTATGTCATTCTGCTTCGCAGTCACTTTTTGTTCATTTTTTTGACATAATGTTTTTATTTACGTTTCATTTGTTACAAAAAATACGATTCACCAGGCTGTCATTATATTCCAAAAACAAAAATAAAATGACGTAATCCCGCACTGCATACGGATTTAAAGGAGTTTTTTTCCATTCCTGAAAAGAAATATAATTGTTAACAATACGTTCACAAATATAACATACTCTGTTCATTTTTGTATTATACAATAAGTCCATCGAAAGCGAAAGACCTTAATAAAGACAACCAGATAATTTTTTTCATAAACACAAGCCCGGTAGTAACCCCTCCCCCTCTGCCGGGCTTCTCCTCTGCCCTTTTGTTGAACATATGTTTGTATGTTTACCTCTTTTTTCTCCTTATCCTTACTCTTTTTTGTTTCTGCCTTTTTTCTCCTTTGTCATACTCTTTTTCCTGCTGTCTTTTCTTACTCCCGCTCCTTACTTTTTACACACTTTATTATTTTCCTTCTCACTTTGTCTTTTTCTCCATTCTGACCGGGTTCTGTTTTCATGCCACTATTTATTGCAGCACATTGTTAGCATATCGTTTGAAAATATGGTGCAAGTCTGCCAATAAGAAAGCATGTCGCTTGCGACATGCTTCGCCGCTTTTGCGTCGCGTCAGCGACAAATTTCCGCTGCAAAAGCGTGCGCATCCTCGCGGAGCGTTTTTTACTTTATAGGACGCAATTTCCTATAAAGTAAAAAACGTCACTGAATTATCTGCCTCAGGTATATATCCGTGATTACGGCACACACCGTTAGTCAGTTATCAGTGACGTCAGTTATATATATTTATGTATTTATATCTGTACTTGTATCTATATCTGTACTTGTATCTATATGTTTTTACATATACAGAAATCGGTTTTTAATTTTTCCCGGTCAGATAATTAATCAGATGAAAATCAATATTCTTATGGGCTTTAAAAAGTGTTCCAACATTCTCGCCACTCACTACCTTTTCAAGAAGCGACATATCGGAAGCGTTGGTGATAACCATGTCCGCACCGGAATCTGTAGCAATACGTGCAGCAGAAATTTTGGTTGCCATGCCGCCTTTTCCAACACTGCTGCCGGAACCCTTGCCCATTGCAAGAATACGCTCATCGATAACATCAACGGTATCGATAAACTTCGCATCCGGCGACTTACCCGGATCATCGGTATAAAGACCGTCCTGATCCGTAAGCAGTATCAGAAGATCAGCTCCCACCAGTGCCGCAACTATGGCACTTAATGTATCATTGTCTCCGAACTCAATTTCATCGGTAGCAACAGTATCATTTTCATTTACAATGGGGACCGTACCCATCTTCAGCAGCTCGTCAAATGTATTTCTCGCATTATGTCTTGCAACGGTATCTATCATGGTGTTCTTTGTCATCAGAATCTGTGCTGCCACAATCATGTACTCTGAAAACAGTTTCTGATAAACCATCATCAGTCTTGCCTGTCCGACAGCAGCGCAAGCCTGAATTTTTGACTTTTCGGAAGGTCTTTTCTCCATGTTCAGTGCCCGTACACCGACAGCAACTGCACCCGAAGATACAAGAACTACCTCTCTGCCCTCATTTCTCATGTCGGTAATCAGCCTGACAAGTTTTTCAATCTTCACCAGATTCAGATTGCCCGTCTCGGGATGTACCAACGAAGATGAACCAATTTTAATAACCACTCGTTTTTTGTTTTTTAAATATGCTCGATCCGACATACTTAACCTCCGAAAACTAACTTTTTTTCTATTACTATTCACAGTCTGTCCAAAACGCATTCATTCATAAGTCCTGCCTGCTGCACAGTCAGCCGACGTTTCACGGCTTATGGCTTATTTCACGCAATTTTCAAAACAAATGCATAGACGTCTGCTATGCAGCCGGTCTTAATTCTCTGTTACCGTTCGCAAAAAAATTCTATCTCTTCACCCAGCGGTCCAAAGCAGAAAGCCATTCTCGCTGCCAGTTCCGGCTCGGACGGTATTACAATATCCTTCGGTCCGGTGATAACTTCATATCCGGCATTTCTGACTGCTTCCACGCAGGCATCTACATCGTCGGTCGCAAAGGCAAAATGACGTATCACACCCATACTGTTTTTTTCTGTAGCGGTTGAAAATATCTCTATCAGCTCATTACCGGCTGTGAACATCACTCCGTCTGCCCACCGTCGCACTATCTCAAGTCCGAGTATACGATAATAGAAATCCGTCACTCTGTCAAGTTCTTCCTTTGTGCATTTCATACTCACATGATGAATTCCGTTAACCAATCCCATAGCATTCTCCACGATACAAAGCTTTTGAGCTTTCGGCTCGGATTAATTACTACCCGACATTAATTTGTAAACACCGGTGTCATACGCAATCAGTTATGTTTTTACATTATTGATTTCGTCTCCGAAAAATGTCCGGACTTACGCTCAATTTACCACTGTTCCAATGCCCGAAAACTATTTTTTTCAGACTGTTTATCATTATATCACCTTTTATAATAATATCCATATCTTTTTCTTCAAAACAGACCAATCCCAAACAGACCAAAGTAACTCGTTTAGTTATCATTCACAGTCTGTCCCGAACGCGTTCTATCAGCTATACTGAAGCACAAATAAGCATTACCGATATTCATATTACCCCGATTATCGCCATTTCCGGCAAATAACTAACCGGGAACCTCCACTGCATCAGGCGGCGGGATTCCCGGTCAGGATTCGCGTTTCACTCTCCATGTCTGCAAAGTGCAGAATTGCGCCTAACAAATACAGTCTTGTGAAAAGAAGCACGATTATTCATTGACTTATACAAGCCCCAGTCTTTCAAGAGCCCGATTCATTTCAAAGGCTGCCTTTTCAACGTCAATGGTCGTATAAACTCCGTTATCATAAAGAATTTTACCGTCAACCATCGTCATCACAACGTCGGATGCCTGTGCAGAATATACCAGCAGATTCATTATGTCAAAAGCCGGATACATGTGCGGAGCATCCAGTGATACGGCAGTTATATCAGCTTTCTTACCCACTCTGATTTCTCCGGTATCATGCCTGTTCAATGCACGTGCACCGTTTACCGTAGCCATTTTCAGTACCTGCGATGCAGGGGTCAGGGTAGGATCGAGCGCGGTGCACTTTGTTATCAGTGACGCAATATGCAGTTCCTCAAACATATTCAGATTGTTGTTGCTGGCAACACCGTCAGTACCTATGGCAACATTGATTCCCTTCGCCAGCATTTTTGTCACCGGTGAGAAACCTGATGCAAGCTTACAGTTACTCGACGGATTGAACACCGGACTGACCTTTTTATCAAGCATAATGTCTATGTCTCCATCATCAACCCACACACAATGCGCCGCATACGTATTTTCATCAAGAATCCCGCAGCTGTTAAGATAACGTATCGGTGTCAGGCCGTTGTGACGCTGTTTACATTCCTCGTGCTCCTTCTTTGTCTCCGACACATGAACATTTATGTTTGCATGAAGCTGTGAATTTATCTCCGCAATTCTTCTGACAAATTTTTCATTGGTCAGATATTCTGAATGAATACAGAATTCAGCTTTTACCCTGTCCGATGAATCCTCCCAGTTTTTAACAAGATCAACACACTCATTAAATCTGTTTGTCGGAATCTCCGTATCCTCTGAAAATGAAAGACCGACTCGGCATATGTTTGCCTTCATTCCCGATTCCTTCAGCACCTCACCTGATGCCCACGGGAAATCATACATTTCCGAAACAAGCGTCGTACCGCCCCTGAGCATCTCAATCACAGCCCACTTTTCTCCCGCAGCAATATCCTCAGGCTTCATTTTATCCTCTACGGGAAATATTGCATTGTTCAGCCAGTCCTGAAGCGACAGACCGCTTCCTGCACCGCGCAGAAGAGTCATGGGACCGTGGCCGTGAGCATTAACAAGTCCCGGCATCAATACAGCGCCCTTCATGTCCTTTATTTCGTCATAACCTTCACCGCTGATTCCGGTTCCTACATAGTCTATCACTGTGTCATTTATTCCGAGACACCCATCCTTTATCAGGTTAAAATTTCCCTGCCCGTCTGTTGCCAGAACAGCGCAATTTTTCAGTAAACGTCTCATTTTTGCCCTCCGTATAATTCAAGACTCGCAACCGCTTCGCTTATTGCTCGTTAAAAGCAGTCTGCTTCGCAGCTGTCAGGTACGGGGATTGTACCCCGCACCTGACAAAGCTTGTACCCACCGCCTAAAGGCAGTGGGTTATCTTTCTGCTTTTATATAATCGTAACGTTGACTTAAATACCAATTAATTATCGCTCATTGAAATAAATAATGCAAGAAATTTCCTCGCTATTGTTCTGCACAGTTTCCGCAGTTATCATTCACAGTCTGGCCGAAGCACCTTCATAAACCGCAACTATTCACTGCCTGACCTAAAACCTTCATAAGCTCCGGTCTGTTTTACGCTAATATTTTTCTTGACTTTTTTTCGCGCCCGTATATACTATAGTCTTGTAGCTAGGGGCGCCACCGCTGAGATGTTGCAGCATGGTTACTGAAAATGTGACCGGCAGACGCTGCACTGTCCCTCATAACTTGAACCGGTTAATACCGGCGTAAGGAAGCTGAATTATATGGCTTGTTCAGTGGCACCTCCTAAGCAAATTTTAGGAGGTTATTTTTATGCTTGATTTTATCGCTACCCAAAATTCCGAAGGAGGTTACGACCTGACAATTGCAGGCTATACCTGTCTTTCGATCATCATGGTACTGCTGTTGCTCGTTGCGGTACTCATCAGCAGTCGCGGTCACAAAAAAATGCAGACCCGGCAGCTTGCGTTCTGCTCACTGGCTCTTGCAATCGCCTTTGTCACCGGAACCTATATCAAATTATGGCATATGCCGATGGGCGGATCTGTCACTCTGTGCTCCATGCTTTTCGTATCACTTATAGGCTACTGGTACGGCATCCGGACCGGTCTCATGGCCGCATTTGCATACGGAATGCTCCAGTTTGTCACCAATCCATGGATAGTGAACATCCCGCAGGTATTCTTTGACTACATATTTGCCTATGGTTCACTCGGTCTCTCCGGACTCTTCCATAACAAAAAATACGGACTTGTTCCCGGATTTTGCGTCGGTGTGGGCGGTCGTTTCCTGTTCTCATTCCTGTCAGGAATCATTTTCTTCGCCGAATCATCTGCCGCTGCCGGTGCCGAATACGGTATGTCAGCCGAGATTTATTCGGCAGTTTACAATATAGCCTACATCGGAACGGAAGCCGCCATGACCGTCATCATTCTCTGTCTGCCGCCCGTCAAAAAGGTGATGACGCAGATAAAGCTGATGGCCGTTGCAGGTCAATGATTCGATACATGCAGCAAAGATTCATTTGACGCTCACTTCATGATTATTTGCATTAAGACAGCATGGTACTCATTCACTCGTGGTTAATACTATTTTTACAACATTGCTTACATTTCTTTTGCTGTCATTATCCTCTGATATGAATAATCTGATACCGTCATCTTCCCGTAACAGATATACACTGTCGGTATCATATATTTCATGCCATGTAACAGAAGCGTGATATTCATCGTCCGAAATCACCTGTGCGTTGTCAAAATTTTCTGACCTGATTCCGGCAAGAGCATTTCTTAATAAAATGCCTTTGCCGGATATTTTTTTAATTTCACCTTTTTGATTTACCGTTTCGCCCTCAACGTTCAACATCTGAAACGAATCCACATCGATATACTCTATTTTGTCCCCCCGTTCAAGCATGACATGATGCGGCGGTATCTCCGGACGGGACGACAAATGAATCACCGTCAGTACTGTCACAATAAGTAAGCACGAAATGATAAATCCTATTGTAAATTTTTTATTTTTCATAAACATTTATAATCAATTCAAACCCGCAACAGCTTCTAAAAGCAGTGTGTTATCTTTTTCTTTATATGCCCTGTTGAAAACACCTTTATGAATCCTTCCCTGCAGCACAGTCAGTTCTTAGAATCGGCCTTAACCGTTTTAACAGCAGTGCACCCAAATAGCCAAAAATCACACCGCTTGTAAAACCGACCGCAACATATAATACCAACGCTATTCCTTTCAGTCCAAAGGTCACCGCATTGGCAAATACCGTTGCCGAAGCTCCGGCCAGTGCATTTGTAACCGCAATGGTATTGGAAGATACTATTTTTAGTTTTCTGAAAATCAGAAGACATATCTCAATTACAATTCCCGGAACAATATATCCGACAACCATCAGCAGCCCCATACTTCCGCCAGCACCGATAATAACCGCTGTCATCCCCTGTACCGCACACATAAGAATTGCGCAGCCGGGGACATCACATATAACGGCTCCTATTATGATAAACATAATCGAAAAGCTTGAGCCTATTCCACCCGGAATATGCAGCGAATCCGTAATCATGTTTGTTACAGGTGAAATAAGTTTCTTCGAAACAAACCCAATATCACAGCATAATGCCATAAAAATAAGGCGTTTCAGAGTCAGTTTCTTTTTTTTCATATACCAACACCCCCTGAATTATGCTAAATAGTTACTATTCACAGTCGGATAATAATAAACGCAGGTTGGAAGCTTGCTTCCAAGCATGCGGAGATTATTATCTGACTATGGAGGCTGGACAAAACACATGAAATAAGCCAAGAGCCGTGAAACGGCGTCTGACTGTGAAACAGGCAGGGCTTATGAATGGGTTTTGTGCAGACTGTGAAACAGGCAGGGGTTATGAATAGGTTTTGCGCAGCAAATCAGTGGCTCATTCATTTCCCGAGATTCTCACGGCGCAAACCTTATACTCCGGAATTCTTGCAAACTCATCAAGTGCCGCGTTTGTCAGAATATTGGCATAACCGTCCGGGAAATGGAACGGCATCCAGGTTTCTCCCGGTGATACCTTATCAGATACCCTTGCACAGGTTTTAACAGTACCTCTTCTCGAGGTTACGGTTATCATGTCCCCATCCGCAAAGCCGAGCCTTGCGGCATCTTCCGTATTTACTTCAATATACGAATGGCCTTCCTTCTCCATCAGTCCCGGGGTCTTTCCGGTCATAGACCTCGAATTGTAATGATACAGAATACGTCCTGTCATCAGTATAAACGGATATTCTTCATCGGGAAGCTCAGCACTCTCACGGTACTCAGCTGGATAAAACCACCCCAGTCCCCTTGAGAATTTCCCGACATGGAGAATGGGAGTACCCTTATGCGATTTATCCGGGCACGGCCACTGCAACGATTCTCCATCATCGAGTCTTGAATGTGATATGCCGCCAAAGCTCGGCGTAAGTTCCGCAATCTCGTCCATAATCTGCGAAGCTGACAGCTGAGGCTGCGCATATCCCATCCGGTTCATCAAATCAATAAAAATATCAGTGTCAAGTCGCATCTCGCCCTCGAGAGTCACCGCTTTTCGAACACGCTGGACACGCCTCTCGGTGTTGGTGAATGTACCTTCTTTTTCTGCATAGCTCGTTCCCGGCAAAACTACATCCGCATACTGACAGGTCTCTGTCATAAACAAATCTGAAACGACCAGAAAATCCAATGCTTCAAGTGCTTTTTTTATATGACCGCGGTCTGCATCTGTTACAATAGGGTCCTCACCGAAAATGAACAATCCTCTTATCTGTTTATTGACAGCCGCAGGAAAAACGTCTGTTGCATGAACTCCGGGCTTGCGATTAAGAGTCACACCCCATGCCTTTTCAAATTTAGACATAACTTCATCGGAGGTAATCTTCTGATATCCCGGCAGGTCTCCGGGGAGAGCGCCCATATCGCAGGCTCCCTGAACATTGTTCTGACCTCTCAGAGGATTTACTCCACAGCCGCTCTTTCCCAGCTTTCCGACAAGCATGGCAAGGTTTGAAATACTCATAACTCCTTCGGTTCCTGTAGAATGTTCCGTAACTCCGAGGCAGTATATAATCGGTGCCTTTTCTGCCATCGCATATGTTCTGGCTGCCTCTGTAAGCATATCTCTGTCGATATGACAGATATCTGCCACCTTGTCCGGAGTATAGTCCGCTACAATTCTTTTAATCTCCTCGAAGCCTTCGGTTCTGTTTTCCACAAACTCTTTATCATACAGTCCGTCCCTGATGATTATATGCATCATACCGTTTATAAATGCCACATTTGTTCCCGGCTTCAATTTCAGATGAATATCGGCTTCGCGGGTGATTCCTATGTCTCTGGGATCGACAACTATCAGCTTCGTTCCTTTGCTGACTGCCTGCCTGATCTTCATACCTATGACCGGATGCGCTTCCTCGGGATTGGAACCCACCAGCATTATTGCATCCACATTTTCGGTAATATCTTCAATGGGATTTGTCATGGCACCTGAACCAAGTGTTTTCGCAAGACCTGCTACCGTAGCGGAATGGCATACTCTTGCGCAGTTATCTACATTATTGGTTCCGAATGCACATCTGACCATCTTCTGAAACATGTAACAGTCTTCATTCGTTGAACGTGAGCAGGCAAATCCTGCCAGCGCATCGGAGCCGTAATTTTTCCTGATTTCGGTAAATTTGGATGCTATTAAGTCAAGTGCCTCGTCCCATGTAGCCCGCTCAAATTTACCTGTCGCTTTATTCCTGATAAGAGGATACTTCAGTCTTTCGGGCGAATGGATAAAATTGAACGAACCAAACCTGCCTTTTACACACAGCAGTCCCTTATTTGAAGGTCCGTCGGCAGGAAGTACATCCACAATCGTGTTGTTCTTAACTACCAGATACATTTGGCATCCGGTTGCACAGTGCGGACATGTGGTTAATACCTTCCTGACTTTGCCCGCTGAGTATTTTGACTGGTTTTTGGTAACAAGCGCTCCTGTGGGACATGCCGATGCACAGTTGCCGCACAGTTCGCAGGTTCCGTTCTTCCAGTCCTTTCCCACCGGAGCATCAATAACCGTCCTTGAACCGATTTTTCCGGCTTTTAACGTACCGTTTCCAACTCTTTTTGCACAGGTGCTTACGCAGCGCTGACACCCTATGCACAGTTCAGGGTTGTATTTTATAAACGGATTCGCATTATCAATATCAAAATGAGGAATGCTCTTCTTATACTCATTTTCCATGGTAAGATCAAACACATTTGCAAGATCCTGAAGTTCGCAGTTTCCGCTCTTTGGACAGCTTAAGCATTTGACATCATGGTTTGCGAGAATGAGTTTAAGCATGAATTCCCGCCCTCTTACAACCCTTTCCGTGTTTGTCCTGATAACCATGCCTTCGCGGACTTTTGTATTGCATGACGGAAACAGGTGATTATGTCCCTCTATCTCCACCACGCACATTCTGCATGCACCTATTTCATTTACGTCCTTCAAATAGCAAAGAGTGGGAATATCTATCCCCAGCTGTCTCGCCGCATCCAGTATTGTGGTATTTTCCGGAACACTCGTATTTATTCCGTCTATTGTAATATTTACCTCTTTTTCCATTATACGAGTCCCCCTTCCATGCAGCCGCTTCCGTACACATCACATCTGAGGCATTTACCGCATTCCTGCTTTGCTTCTTCCGATGACATGCATAATTCTATCGGATCAAAATCATTCCTGCGCTCTCTTGCAAACCGTTCTCCGGGATTAACACGTCCCAAATGATGTCTGTTATTAAAGTCTGCCTTCGGGATTTCAATGTTTTCGCTGTACGAATGATGATAGCCGAGATATTCATCAATATTCAGAGCTGCTATCTTTCCTGCACCGATAGCCTTTATAGCGGTCGCAGGTCCGCTTACACAGTCTCCGCCCGCAAATATTCCCGGATAATCCTTTAAATATGTTTTTTCATCCGTAATGAAGCTTTTCTTCTTTGAAATGCTGTACTCACTGAAAGACTCTGACTCGATTTCCTGACCGATTGCCATAAATACCACCTGACACGGAATTTCAAATTCCGGTTTATCCGCATCTCTTACCGTAGGCATTCCCGTATTCGGGTCGTATTTTCCGGTGATCTGAGGCTTTGTGACAAGTGCTTCGATATGTCCGTCAGAATCAACCTTTATCCGCGAAGGCGAATACATTGTCATCAATGCCACGCCTTCTTCTATTGCGCCCTGTATTTCCTCCGGAAGAGCGGTCATGTCCTCCTGATGCTCTCTTACCGACAGGGTAACACTCTTTGCATTGCACCTTACAGCACTTCTCGCACAATCCATGGCTACGTTTCCTCCGCCGATTACCACAACGTCCTTTCCCGTCAGATTGACCTTCTCACCATTTCCGATTTTATGAAGCATTTCAACCGCCGAGCATACCTCCGGATGGTCGTAATTCTCGATGGGAATCACCCTGCCCTTCTGCGCTCCTATGGATATATATACGGCATCGTATTTTTCTCTTAATTCCTCCATGGTTATGTCTTTGCCGACACGGATACCGCACTTTATCTCTATGCCCCCGACAGCCAGAATTCCATTTATATCCTGATCAAGTCTTTCCTTTGGAAGCCGGTAGTTGGGTATTCCGTATCTGAGCATGCCTCCCGGTTTTTCATTGCTCTCATACACCACTGTTTCATGTCCCATTCTCGCAAGAAAATATGCACAGGTAAGACCCGAAGGTCCCGCTCCTATTATCGCTATTTTCTTTCCCGTGGCAGTGTTCCTCTTAGGCACTTTTATCGAATCCGTTGATGCCTTTTCAACAGCATACCGCTTTAATCCGCGTACATTAACCGGAGCATCGATCAACGCCCTTCTGCACTGTAATTCACACGGCTTTTCGCATATAAACGCACACGTGGTCGGGAATGGATTGTCCTCTCTTATCAGGTTGACGGCATCCTCATATTTTTCTTCTCCCATAAGTGCAATATATCCGGGAATATTTACATTTGCCGGACAGTTATACATGCAGGGAACCTTAACCGCTACATCCGACTGACACTTATGATTATTAATATGGCTTAAATACTCGTCTTTATTATTATTTATGCAAAGCTGAACCATATATGCGGCTTCATATCCTACCGCACAGTCTGCGCTTTCCTTTATCGTATTTGCCAGCCAGTACATTTCCACATAATCCTCAAGTGTCCCTTCACCGTCAAGGATTTTCTGCATCATGTTTTCAAGCTGTTCAAGCCCCTTGGCACACGGAATGCATTTCCCGCAGGACTGACTTCTGGCAGTTCTCAGGTACGCAATATGGGTGGAAATAGGACAAACACCCGGTGGATTTGAATGAATACGCTTTTCAAAGGTGTTTAAAAAGCTTGATGCAAGTTTTGTTCTCTGCACGTCTCTGAGCTTATGTTCCTGATACATTGTTTCCCTCCAAATACATTTATATTTTCTCGTAATCCTCTGCAGAATTGATATTCCGAAACCATTCTTCCTTCAGATTAAGCTTTTCACTGTCCAGAATAACAGTATTACATTTTGCATAGGCATCCCTGATTCTGTAATTTCCGTCATTTATCATTGCCACCAGAACAGGAATTACCGAAACAGAATAGTATCCGCATGTATAATGCACATGCCCGTCTTTTGTCCTTATTGTGATTATATCATAATTATCAGAGTATTTCTCAAAAGCTTCAAATATTTTTATGTTAAAAAAAGGCATATCGCATGAAACCGTACATACGCCTTTTAATCCCATATTCGACGCTTCGGTGAGAGTTGAATAAATTCCTCCGAGCGGTCCTATATACCCTCCGTTATCATCGCGGACACTGTCATTAACCACAGAAAAATCATCAAATGAATCGCAGCCGTAATTTGCTACGGATAAAAAACATTTTCTTCCGGTTACTTTCATCTCGTCTTTTATTATTTCACCAAATGTAGAATTCCCATACGGAACGGTTAATTTGTTTCTGCCCCCCATTCTCCTGCCTTCCCCGCCCGCAAGAAGAACATATCCGACATCATTCATTTTTTGTGACTCTCCTTTCGTTATTCTGCATACAGTAACTATACCAGGAAGTTTTTTATTCGCATCTGTACCTCCGTTACGCCATTGTATTCGTTTATCTGAGGTACATATGCCAGTATCAGGCTGATTGAATTGCTCAGTCCGCTGAAGGCTGCGTCCGTTTCCTTTTTTCCGTATTTTTCTTCAAGCTTCCCGACAAATTCAGCTGCTTCCCCAAAATACAGTGCCGTAAATGTACTGTTACGATCGTTTATAAGTGTCATTTTGAGATAGTTTCTGTTTTTCCCAATGTATCTGATATTCTTTATCCTGACGTTTTTTTCACCGAACAGCGGAGAAGCATTCCCCTGCCCAAAAGGTGCCAGCAGCTGAATTTCATCCACTATGTCCGGGGTAAACATGTTGAAGCTTACCTGCGCATCAAGAAGGACCTTTTCCATCATATCGTTTTCGTTCAGCGTACAGTTCTCATTCAGTACACGCCTGAATTCTGCCACATTTTCCTTCGGAAGACTTACTCCGGCTGCCATGGGATGCCCGCCGTATTTTGTAAGCAGACTGTCACATTTCTTCATCTCTTCGAACATATTGTACTCCGGTATGGAACGCCCCGAGCCCTTCATTCCTTCATTTGCGGTTGTAAGTACTATAACAGGTCGGCAATAATTCTCTCTGATTCTTCCGGCTATTATTCCCGCCAGACTTTCATGACATTCGGGAAGCTCAACCACAAGCACTCTGTCAATACTTTCCCTTGCTGACATCTCATCAAGAACCTTCTGCGTCTCCTGCCGTGTCATCTCTTTTCGTTCTTCATTCAGTTTTCTGCAATCCTGAGCCAGTTCTTCCGCCCTTGCAGGATCCTGTTCCGTCAAAAGCTTCATTGCCCTTGCCGCCAGATCCAGTCTGCCCGTTGCGTTAAAACAGGGGCCGAGAACAAATCCAAAATGGTACTCGGTAATCTGCCCGACAATCCCACAAACCTTTATGAGTGCCTTCAGTCCCCTGTTAACATTCAGGACATTGCCGGGCATTTGTACGTTATCAATAGCATTTTTTGAATCATGAGCCGTCTTTAAAACGTTTATGGTATCCAATCCGGCATTATTATATTTTTCAAAAGAACCGGACATATTTCCGACACTGAAAGTGTCTTCATTCAGATAACAGCTGTTGATTTTTGTCAGCCCAAGAGCTGCGATTGTCCTGTTTTCTCCGGTCAAAGGTACAATATCACAGATTGTCGCAATTGCCATAAATTCGATATACGGAATTTGCTCACCCATATTATACATACCCGCTTTTTCCAGCATGTATCGTGCAAGCTTGGCCGCAACTACCGCACCGCAGATATTTCTGCAGGGATATGTTTCCCCGTCCTGCTTCGGATCGACTATAACCTCCGCCTCCGGCAGCTCATCAGGAACCTCATGATGATCTGTCACAAGAAGAGTAATTCCGTATTTCTTTGCAAGACGTGCCGGAGCAACAGCCGCTATACCGTTATCGCACGTCACAATCGTGTCAATTCCGTCCTCATGTGCCTTTTCAATCATGGATTCGTTTATTCCGTAACCGTCTCTGATTCTGTCCGGAATGTAATAATCCACATCTGCTCCCAGCCTTTTAAAGCTGTCATTTAGTATATATGTGGACATAATTCCGTCAGCATCATAGTCACCGATAATCCTGATTTTACTGCCACTGCCGATCTTTTCAGAAAGAATATCCGCCAGACGCGGAAGATTCTTCATAAGTTCAGGCCTGTGAAGTCCCTCTGATGTCGGACGGATATACTGTTCTATTTCTTTATATTCATTTAACCCACGGTTAACAAGCAACCGTGCAGTAACGGCACTGACGCCGAAATGCGCCATTATGCCGTCAAAATCACCTTTTTTATTTTGTAACGACCACTTTGCCATTATCTGCACCCTTTAATTTACGCTGTAAGAAATACCATATTCCGCTTGCGAGCATAATCGAAGAGAAACCTCCAGCAACAATACCTGCCATCAGAGGAATTGCAAATTCTCTTACGGAAGCGACTCCAAGTATTGCAAGAAGAAGAACCATTACAAATGTTGTAAGCGAGGTGTAAAGGCTTCGTGTAAATGTCTGTGTAACACTCTTGTTTACAATGTCGCCGAATGATTCCTTTGAAGCCTTCTCTGCCAAATTCTCACGAATTCTGTCAAACGATACGATGGTGGCATTAATTGAATAACCGATGATTGTAAGCAGGCATGCAATAAATGTATTGCCGACTGAAATGAAGCTCTTTGCCACAGCATATACGGCAATAACGACAAACACATCGTGTAAAAGAGCCAATACAGAAGCAAGACCAAAGTTCAGGTTCTTAAATCTGAACCAGATATAAATCAGCATACAGATCGTAGCTACTATAACGGCTACAACGGCATCCTTCTTCATCTCACCGCTGACTGTGGCACCTACGCTTTCGGTGCTTATCATGTTTTCGGGTATGTTATACGTAGACTTCAGTTTGTCAATAAGTATAGCTCTTTCTTCAGTCGAAAGCTCCTTTGTTCTGACTGTAGCCACAGATTCCGAATCAGCAACTGAAACTACTGCTGCCTCGCCGATTGCATCAAGTGAGAGCTGTTCAAGATCCGTTCTGATATTTGCGGGAAGCTCACCGTCAAAAGTAATAGTTGTAGCTGTACCGCCCTTAAAATCAAGACCGTAGTTAAAGGGATCGCCGGTTGAAGCAACGTTGAAAATAATGCTTCCGATTCCGATAATAAATACGCAGCAGGCAATAATCACACTGGGTTTGAACTTGCCGACAAAATTATGTATTCTGTTATGCTTAACCTCACCGTATGCAGCTTCTGAATTTATTCCCATCATAAACAGAGATGTCAGAATAAACTTAGTAACATAGAATGCGGTAATCATTGAAAGAATGATACCGATGATGAGTGTTTCCGCGAATCCCTTTACCGTTCCCGATCCGAGGTAGAAAAGAACAACACCGGCAATAATGGTGGTTACGTTTCCGTCAATAATAGCTGACAGGGCCTTGTCAAATCCAAGCTTAATGCTGGAGCGGATGGTCTTGCCTGTTCCAACCTCTTCCTGAATACGGGTAAATATGATAACGTTCGCATCAACCGCCATACCTATTGACAGTATGATACCCGCAATACCGGGAAGTGTAAGTGTAACCTCGAACATATTTATTGTAATAACAGTAAGTGCAACGTAGAAAAGAAGTGCAAGAGAAGCTGCAAGTCCGGGGATTCTGTACATAATAATCATAAAAAGAATGATTATCGCAAGTCCGATTACACCGGCAGCAAGGCTCGTATCGAGAGCATTTGCACCAAGCTGGGCACCCTCTACATGATATCTGAGTACCGAAAGCTCAAGAGGAAGAGCACCTACTCTGATTGTGGTTGCAAGCATTCTGCTTTCATCATCCGTAGACTGTCCCGAAATCTGAGCTGAACCGCCTGTAATGGCTTCGGTAACGCCCGGAGCACTTACTACCTCGCCGTCATATACGATGGCAATTACATTACGAAGATCTGTGTAGCCTGATGTAAGATACTCAGTACGATACTGAGCAGCATAACCGGTAGCCTCAGAAAATCTGGTGCTTCCTGCCGCATTGAAATCAAGGTCTACAACTCTCGTGAGACCTTTCATGTTATCAGTGTAGGTATGAGGCTCAGCACCGGTAATGTGCGAACCGTCAATTACCACATCACCGTCAGCAATGATGTCTTCCATAGGTCTTGTAAGCGCATAAACGATTTCACCGTTTTCATCGGCACCGACAGCTGCAACGTTTGCCGTTCCCGAAGGGCTTACAGCATATATAAAATAAATGTTTCCCGCTTTTCCAAGCTTTGAAAGAACCTCATCGGCATCGGATACATCCGGAATGGCAACGGTGATACGTTTCTCTCCTTCGGGATAAACCTCTGCTTCGGTGCTGATGCTTTCAGCACGCTTCTGCATTTTGTAAACAGTGTCATCAATCTCACTCTGTGTCGGATCGTCCTTTACAATCTCGTAAGTAATACTTACGCCGCCTGCAAGATCAAGTCCGAGTCTGACTTGTGACGCACTTCCGAGCTTCTCAGTTCCGGGTATACCGCATATTGCAACAAAACATATTGCCGCAATGACCAGCAAAGCACACAGGAACCTGATAAATCCTTTGGTCTTCATAATAACCCTCCATAAAATATCGTTTGTATTACAGGCAACCACATCCTGTGATGTCGTCCCCATATTAAAAACCCATACTGAATTATCATATCACAATGAAAGATTTATGTCAAAGAAAAAAAGACCGTCACCGCATGAACCGGTTACTGTTCACAGGCGGATAATAATAGACGCAAGCGCGAAGCCTGCTTCAACGCTTGCGTCTATCATTATCCGCCTGTGGAGGCGTTTATCTTTCTTTTCCAATGTAGAAAAGTGCTATAGTTCCGGGACCCGAATGTGTTCCGACAAGATATGAAATATAGCTGTACGTAATATTTGTAATACCGAAACGTTCAGTCACGAGCTTTCCTACAAATTGTGCATCCTCGATTGAATCGGCATGACCGATAAATACGGTATCACACTTTTCCCTGTCAATATGCTTCTCCATATTGTCAACCAGTGATATAAGTGACTTCTTGCGGCCTCTGACATTAAAAACGGGAACAAGATGTCCCTCATCATCAACATGAAGAACCGGTTTAACATTTATAAGGGTTCCGATAATAGCAGCGGCCTTCGACACTCTGCCGCCTCTCTGAAGATATTTCAGACTCTCAACCGTAAACTCGTGACAGAAATGAAGTTTGTTCTTTTCAACCCAGTCATACACCTCATCCAGAGATTTTCCTTCTTTTCTCATTTTATCGGCATAATGAATCAGAAGTCCCTGCCCGGCTGAGCAGCTGAGCGAATCGACAACCATAATCCTTGCATCGGGAAAATCCTCCATAACCTCCATAGCCGCAACTCTTGCGTTATCATGAAGGCTGCTGAGGCCCGATGAAAAACTGAAATGAAGTATATCATACCCCTTTTCAACCTGGGAACGGAAAATATTGGAGTATGTATCCGGATTGTTTGCCGCGGTTGAAACTCTTTTATCTTCTCTCATGTAACCGTAATATTCACTGTATGATATCGTTTTCCCTTCAAGTCCGCCGTAAGGAACATCCTCCAGATAATAAAACAACGGATGTACATAAATATCATTTTCCCTGCAATAATCATCATTTAAATCTGCTGTACCGTCTGTAGAAATAACAAATTTTCTCTGCTCGCTCATAATATTGAATACCTCCATACAGATACATTGTATATTATCATATTTGTTCTGTAAGGTCAAGTGTTATGATTCTGACTAATAGTAAAGCGAGTGTCGTCTTCTACAGCATGTAGTTTTTAAAAACACATGCATTTTTTACTTTATAGGAAATTGCGTCCTATAAAGTAAAAACGCTCCGCGAGGATGCGCACGCTTTTGCAGCGGTATTTTGTCGCTAACGCGACGCAAAAGCGGCGCAGCATGTCGCAAGCGACATGCTTTCTTATCGTATTTTATGTAGCATTTCGGGGTTGGAAGTAACCATTCACAGTCGGATGACTATTAACGCAAGACCGAAGTCTGCTTCAAGGTTTACGTATCGGCTTCGTCCGAACCGTGAACAGTAATCTCCGTGGCAGCAGTCAGTTCAGATGATCTGCCGTATAATCCTGAGATGCGTTTGAATTTCGCCCGATTCCAACAACAAACACGTCCCCTTCGGCAAAGTTAAATACTTTCCCGTCGCTGTCCGTTCGCACAGTCTGATAGGCTTCAGTCTGCCACATATCACACATCCCTTTTTCAAGATTTTCCGGAGTATTTGAATAAGTCATTATCAGGCCTTTTTCGTCATATACGCCGATGTCGAAATGTACCGCAAGATATCCGTCTTTTTTCCAAAAATCTTCTCTGAATGTCACTCCTCCTTTTTTCTCCGTAAAATTCTTCAGGTCAAAACCTGCAGGACATGCATACCACTTGTCGGGCAGACCATATTCGAAATACCATGTCTGCTCATATGTGGCTGCATCAGTTCTGCTCTTCGGCGAAATAAATCCGTATGAAGTCATCTGTTTTTCATATTCTTTACCGGTAAAGGTTTTTAAATATCCCGGATTTCCGATTTCACCGTAAGTATAAACACTGACATTTTTTGTTGTCCGTTTATTGTTTCCCGTCATAGAATCGACATCCGCGATTTCCGATGGCGGAATTCCTGACGTC
Organism: Lachnospiraceae bacterium; assembly: GCA_045617345.1. Classification (GTDB taxonomy): domain Bacteria; phylum Bacillota; class Clostridia; order Lachnospirales; family Lachnospiraceae; genus RUG11977. The sequence continues at coordinate 42,534 of JAZLIK010000114.1, forward strand.
GCGCTTGAAGCATAATCCGTATGCTGATTCAGTCTGTCTGTTTCATCACCAACCTTTATCAGATTATATTTCTTCCCGTTAACCGTGTCCCGGTACCACAAATCCACTCTTTCACGTTCTTTGCCATCCTCCGATATCCAGTAAAATGTCGGAATTATCAATACTGCCGATTTGTCTGCCGCCGTTCTTGAACCTACCGTATTCAGTCTGAAATTCCAGACATACCCGCTTTTTAGAAGCCCAGCTCCCGGTAATGCAGGTGACGAGCCGTTGAGAACAGGGAATATAAACCGGCTGTTTCTTGATTTCATCGGTATGCCCAGTTCATTTGAAAGACCGGATACAAATGTGTACCTCAGATTTTTACTGAATGAACCCGAACTCTTTAGTGTTCCGTCACCGTACTCTTCAGGATAAGCGTTTTTTATTCTTCCGTCGACAACAAATACATTCTTCCAGTCCTTAAAGTCTGAATTCACGGAAGTAATTGTAAGTCCGTACAGTTTTCCGGTTATTTCTACTTCCGAAGTATCATAAGCCACATAGCAGCTGCTGTCTGTATTTGCTGTCCGCTGTTCACCGTTATTGGTATCTGACGCATTTACCGCATATGTTTTAAGTGTCACGGTATATATACCTTCCTTTACCCATTCCGGTACATAATACGATGTGTCCGTATCAACTGCGGTCCATGTCCCCGACGGTATCAGTATGTCATTATTTTCCTGTCCGTCACTTCCGCTGTCTTTGATAACATCAAAACCAAACATAAGCTCCTGACGGTCAATATACGCAGACGTATCTAAAAAACTTCCGTAGCCGGGTGACGGTATATGTTCACCCGAGTTCTCAATAATAATTTCAAAATCATTGGAACTGTTTTTCAGGCCTTTGCTGTCTGTCCCGCTGCTTCTTCCGAGCACAAGCTGCGTTCTGCCCGGATCTGTTTCATGAGCCTGAACATACTTCAGGTTGTCACATAAAAGCATCAGTCCGGCAATAACCGGTGTATGAACTCTGACCGGATTTATTCCTTCAATCGGCACCGATATTTCCTTTTTATTTTTACCCAATCCGTTTACAAGCACATATTTCACATAACCATGCGACTCATATTCTTTATTTGATCTGGTCTTCGGGATCTGTACATTCGCCGAATCCGCCGATACAGTTCCCGGTTTAGGTACTCTGCTCTTTTGAGGTTTTTCCGTGCTGCCGTTTTCTGTCCATTCCCCATTCAGAACTGTTTTTGAGGAAAACCTGACAGAATCATTTCGCACCACAATATTTGGAAGCAGCTGAGATACCTTAGACTTAGCGACGGTAAGTGTCAATTCCGGAGCTTTGGGTGCTAAGGTCTCTGTCCCATATACATAGGCTCTGTCCAGAATGATTTCTCCCGGCAGCTTACCGGTAAAACGTACATGATTCTCTTCCCCTCCGAATGATTCAAAGCTGAATTCAGGGACACTGCTTTCAAAATCGGCAGACATTGCATGAGCCGAAGCATTGTTGGTTACTTCTCCGGTCACGGCCGAATAATACGATGCCGAATCAAGCGTCCAGTAAGAATACGGTTTAGCCACAGATACAGTTACTGTGCTTTTCCCGTCTTCTGTATGAATGATGTTCCCTTTATCATCCGTTGTAACCAGAGTATACGGAAGAGTCACGGTCATCTCCGCACTCAGGCTTCCTGTTACGTTCTTAAATCCCGCCGTGAAAATATAGGCATCCGCTTCTATCCGTGAGTATATATATTCGGTAGAAGGAATCGCCTCCCGAACATCAAACGGCGTTCCTTTCTTTGCCATGACAACCGCTGAAGCTTTGGCATCATTGTATACTATATTCACATCGGTCATCGGAGCGGGAATTTCCGGTTCTTCAAAAGACAGGGTATCTACGGTGATATATACTGTTACCTTCTCAGTATCCGGAATTTCACCCACTGAAGACCACCCGTTTTCTCCGTCAAATGTCATGGGAGTTCCCAGAGTATTCGACTTATCGTCCTTTGACCTGTTATACCGGTTACCGCCATATACGGCAAAATCACCTTTCCCGGTTATGGTATACAGCTTACCATCCTTCTCAATTACAGTACTTCCCCTGTACGTATATTGTTTCCCGGTTTCAGCATCCGGTCCGTCCGTTTTCGTTATCACTTCCTGTTGTTTTCCCTCTGTATCGGTAGTTATATAGGTCACCTCTACCGGCACTGCGCTTTTACTCTTTACACACGGAATATATACTGTAAGTCCCGTTACTTCCGTGGTTCTTGATGGGAACGGGGTAAATGTTGATGTTCCTTCGGCCGTATCACCTTTTCTTCCGATAAGCAAAGCATCAGAGCGGTATGTCAGTGCATTTTCAGAACATTTTTCATACGAAGGGTCAAAGGCAAGAATATCCTTAATCACGCCTTTGGTTTTAACGGCAAAGACCGGTTTATACTCTGTCAGATATTCAACAGTCGTATAACTGTGCTTTTTGTAATCATTGTCGTCAATCATAATGACTTCTTTTGTTTTTTCATCAACAAATCTTCTTATACATCCACATTCCTGACAATAGTATATTGACGTCAGACATTGTGTTCCAACGTCAAATGCCTTAAACACAGTCTCACCCTTTGAACATCCGTTATGTACCGTCGTCCTGAGAACCTTCGGATCTTCAGAAAAAAACACAGGAGTGTATACATTCCCTTCAGAATCCTTTATCTCTTTTTCGATGTTGTTCAAAGGCAGTGACCACATCAGCCTGCCTTCTATGCCTTCCCACGACTCATCCGTTCCGTTCAAATAATAAATATCGGTGAAGCTGCGGATATCTCTGCCTGTGTCTCCGTCAATATAGTGAATGTTCAGTCTGGTACTGTCGGGAGGTACCTCACTGCAGATTACGTAAACAGTATGATAATCTCCCGCCGTTGATGTTCTGAAATTAACCGCCATCGGCACACTGCTCTTAAACTCATATTTATTTATTTCTCCGATTACTCTGCTGTCCGTGCCGATCATCTGTCTCATTTCATTAGGCGTTTTTAAACCGGCTACCAGAACGCTTCTGTCATTTCCATACAAAATACATTCTACATGTGTAGTGTGATAAAGTTTCCCATTGTACTCTACAAGTTCATTTATCCCGATTTCAGTATTTTCATCCTGATGACTTCTGCCGGCAGACTGCATTCCTATCTGATTTCCGTCGTCATTAAAATATTTCACCGTCACAAGTGTATCTGTTGATATACTCTTCACCGGAATAAATACCTTTACCGCAAGTTCGTCATCATCAGCGTCCGGAATCACAACCGTCCCCGTTGATATACGAACAAAATCCAACTTAATGTTTGTCGAATCTCTGTCGGCGGTTCGATAATCCTCCGGAATTTCATTAACCCCTGTTCTATACACAGCCAGCGGCGGGTAAATGCTCTGGGTCACATCGGCCGCATAGCCTTTTGGAATGCTGTCATAACTTACAGAAGCTCCTCGCGCTGTTCCTTTGTTTCCCGATTTATACACACTCTTCCCGGTTTCGGAATCTATATATTCGTATTCGATATATGCCGATTTGTTGCCTCCCGGTGTCGGAACAGGACTGTCCTGCCGATCTTTGACATAAGGGATGAAGACTTTTATCGCCTTTGCATTCAGATTTTTGTCCGGTGCGGTAAGTACAAAATTATTGTCGTTTCTGACAAGTCTGCAATAGCTGTTCAGTGCATTGTAGTTCAGGCTCAGCAGATTATCATCAGCAGTGCTGTAAACAGCCTTCGGTGTACGTGAGCCATACTCACTTTCCTCAGCAAGGCTGTATTCTGTTCCCTTAAACACAGTACTTTCTTCTGCAGTAATGGTAAATTGTTCTCCAGACTTAACAGTTCCGGTAATCCCCCAATCATTAACTGTGGTTCCGTCATTGGTCACATAACGCAGGTATACGGGAATTTTCCCGGCTATCTGCTTTCTTTTCACAGGAATCCATGCCGTACTTACACTGTCCCCGGTCAACACTTCCGTAAAATATGTATCTCCGGTCAGCCTTCCGTTGCCTGTCTTCGACAATAACGCAACCGACAGCCTATTCCTGATATCAGGTATTTCACCTGCAGCTGTAAATTCGAGCCCGCATCCGCTGTCAATTTCATAATTCGACAAGCCTGATGATTCAAGTCTTTCGGAAAGCTTAGTAATCTCGCAAACCTTTCCCGCCGCGGCTTCTCCCATTACCGACAAGGGTGAACCCAGCTCCTGCATAGTGCTTCCGTCAAAGAAATGAAGGCTGACATCGGTAGTACTTTTTTTCAGCCTGACCGGAATGCTGAGAATTATTTCCCAGGTAAATCCGCTCACGGATGAAAGGTCAAAGGTCACGATTTTATTTTCAGCCAGCCTTCCGTCCGGTATAACGCTGCCGTTTATTCTGGCCGCTTTAAGCTTAACCTCATAGCCTGCGGCAGTGCCCGTATCCGTCCCCATCGCCTCTTCATCGCCTTCCGTGGGTAGCAGATCATTGTATGGCCGGTTATATGCATCCGGAATAATATCTTCAGGATTCGCTCCCATATTTACTATCCCGCTCCCAACCTTTACCCATTTCCAGTTTATGGGCATGTTTTTCGTTTTATATACCTCGTAGATTCTTCCTCCGATATTAATTTCAGGCGTTATTTCATAATTCAGAATATTTACCGTTCCGTTTTCATAATCGCTGTAAAACGCGGGAAATGACTTATCCGAATAAACCGGATTTTGAGTTTTGTCATCATAGTAATTGATAATAAATGCCACATTTCTTTCGTAAGGAACCGGTATATTCATACACTGTGTTTGAGAGTCATGAGTTTTTTTTGTATCATTCCACCAAAGCTTTAAAAGGTCAGAATACCTCCAGTATTCCCTGTTATTGATAACCCCGTTGTCTCTGTGCCAGTCATCCGGATTGGCTGACGTTATATCCTCACCGTTGGCAACAGCAAACACATGATGAATGTAGAGCTTTCCGAATTTACCACCCATCAGTTCATAAAAATAGCTCCCGTCAATTGAATAAGTGGTAGTAATGTATCCGTTTCTGTCCGGAACGGAATCACTCCAATAAAACATTTTATCTCTGTCTACTTCCAACTCATTTACCGATTGACCGTCATCGGAAACATCAAGCGTAATACTGTTTTCACCCATATTCTCCAAATTGGTGTTTTCATTAATCACGCCATGTGAAATGACAAATTTGGACGTATAATACTTAATGCCTCCACCGCTGCTTGTATAATGCTTTTTCGTATATTCAATTCTTCCATACGGTCCCCTGTCAGGATAATAGGTTATTTCCGTGCTGTCATCAATTCTGTAAGTAACCGTATCCTCTTTACCGGCCGCCTGAATTATTGTAAACTTTGTACTCCCGGCAACGAATACCAGTAACAGTAACAAAAGAATAATTATTTTTGTTTTTTCGCAATTTTTCACAAACTCATCCTCTCATCAATTATCCGAACCTTTCTTAATTATTTTAGCTCCTTTAAAACTTTCGTATTATTCAAAACTCGCAACCGCTTCGCTTGTTGCTCGTTAAAAGCAGGCTGCTTCGCGTTTTTTTTAATTGCTCCCCGGTTATGGTTTATACGGAAAAAACAGAAGCCATGGATAATCACCGGTATAATCGGTCATAATATCCCAAACCGTACAGGATGTGTTCAGATACCCATACATGTCACGCTGCGAATTGGTATTAAAATAGTAATCGGTCCATTCACCGAGTTTGTAATCCATATATACCGGTCCGAGAGTAGTTCTGGAATATCTGTCTCCAAGTTCACGCCCGCGTCTTATCGGGAAAAGTGTTCCGTATTTTTCATCATCGTCAAGTCCCTTTTTCAACGGTTCATCAGAAATTATTCTCATATGTGCATATACTTTACAATTATACATGCCGTCATACCAGTACACCGATGACAAATCCGCAGCCACACGGTCACACTCGATTATTGTTTTATTATCCCGGCAATGTGAAATATATTCATCAATGGCATCATCGGTCATGTACTTCTTCATGACACTACGCCATTCCTTATCGTCAGCGACAGTCCTGTAATCAACATTAAGCGCATAACGGTAGAACTCCTCCGAAGCTCTGACAAGTCCCGCCGGAATCTCGTTGTTTCTGTTTTTTGGTAAAAATTCCAGTCCCTCATAACCAAAATAATCACTGGGATACGGAAGTGCATTAAACTCCTCAATTTCACCCGGAAATACAAAATTAAAATTCGTTTTCGCCGTTCTCTCTTTTAAGGTACATCCCGCATATCCTTCCGAAAAAAAGTCTTTTCCGACACGTCCCACACCGTTAAAACTTGTATCATAATAATCATTGGGGAATGAATCGATTATATATTTGTAATACCCGGCTGTTTTTGGCATTTTCTCTGTTCTGCATACCTGCCAGTCCGCCGACATTGCTATCCTGTCTTCGATATTAATCAGACGGTCGGCCATGGCCGTAAGCGTCTTTCGTGAGGGATATGCCTTCGGATTCAGCGTTCTCGTATGCGTATACACTCCGTCAGATTTTCCGGACATAAATCCGTATAAATAGGCTTTGATAAACCATCTGCGATTTGAAGCCGACTTTATTTTTTTCAGGTCGGTAATGCGCTCCTCCTCAGTCAAACGTATGTCCTCTTCGGTAATTCTACGCCCATCCTTTGGACAGTATTCCTTTCCGTAAATCAGTTCGTCAGCTTTTGCGAGTATAACTGCAGCTTCAGTCCTGTTAATGTTCCTTTTTATGTCAGTAAATGTGTTTTTACCGACAATTCCCATCAGTGACGCCTCTGTCATAACTTCCGCCTGCTTCCTGGAAATTCCGTATTTTTTCATACAGTTATTTATTGCGGATACTGAAGCTTTTTTGCTTCCCACACTGATTTTTCCGTTCTTTGATACCTTTATTTTCAATGTTTCGCCGCCAAAAATCGAATCCGATGCCGATGTTTTTCCGGACAGTATTCCAACAATACGTTCAATAAATTCATACCTCGTCATTTTCGTTGACTCTGCCGCATCAGCTGTACAGTCAGCTGTCCCAAATGCCAAAAAAACTGTAAACAGCAACATTGTTACCAGTAAACATACTTTTTTCATTTTTTATCCTGTCCGTCCAAAATAATCTTTGCCGGACTTATCCTTTCAGGTATATTCTGTCGTTAATACACTGCTAATAACCCGCAACGTTCATCTGCAGCATTCACATGGGAATGCCCCATTTTCGGCACACTCCCGCTTACTTCCGCATACACCGGTAATTTCATATGTTTTTGTACAATATTCATTATGATAATAGCCACCGGAATCAATCATATATATATCAGCTGAAATCAGCTGCGTATCGGACAATGTAAACCTGTTAAAAACCTCATCGGTACCTTCAATCGGATACCCCTGAAAGAAGGCCCAAAACGAAGCCCCGTCCGCAGCTCTCAGATATAGTGACGAATCTGCCGCCGGTATTGTAAAAACATATTTTTCACCTGTCAAAGCCCCGTAACGGTTATAACGATTGCAGTAATATGTCAGATATTGCTCCATCATTTCGGCAATGGTATTTTTACGCTTTTCTTCGAAACGTTGCGAATCAAACAGAATTGAATCATAATTCATCTTTTTATCAATATGAAGATCACCGAGAATATACTCTGTTCCGTCACTGCTGTCACGCAGGCTGTCTGTATATACCTTGTAAACAGCTCCTTTCGTACCTGCTATTCCTTCTATGTCGCAGCACAGACAGCTGTGTATCCCCGTAAACTTGATAATAAATCCAGTGCCTCTTGAATTTGTTTTTTCCGGGACATCACGACAGGTATAGTATTTTTTTGGGGACCAGTACCTGACCTGCTCACTGTAACCGTTAATTATCCGTGTGTCATAATAATAAATCCAAAAGCCTTCATTATCACTGACCATAATAATCGGTGTGTACTGCTCCAGCATTTTCTTTTGTACCGGGTTATCGGCAGTTCCGAAATCTGCTGCCATTGAATCAAAAAATGCTTTCGTCGCAGCTTCCCGATTAACCGTCGGGTCATTTTTTCCCATATAACCGCCAAGACATTTTGTTGCCGTAACTGTAGCTTTCTCAAGTGCATCATCGATTTTTCGAATATTTTCGGTCACCATTCTTTTTTCTGATATCGATATATCAGTAATCACTATTGCCGATACCGCAAAAACACAAAACAACAGTACAAAATGATGTATTCTCATTCGTCATCTTTCCTTCCGTTTACAATCCCTGAATAGCTGCAGAAACATTCATTTCCGTCATATGCTGACAACACAATTCTGTCCCCTGCTCCGAAATATATAAATCCGTTGTTTTCAATTTCGTTCATGATTTCTCCGTTATACATCACCGCATCATATTCGAATATCTCACCCGTAAACATACCGGTTTCATACACCGGCTCAAATACTGTCTTATACCACTCTATTTCAGTTGTATAATATCCTCCGACAGATGAAAGTATATTATTCAAAGCAATATATTCTTCACCTGTCATCCTACCGTCAGAACATAGTCTTTTTCCAAAATCGTCTACCGTCTGTTCAATAATATAAAATTCATTTTCCTTCTGTTTTTCTTCTGCCCATCGTACGGGAAAAACAAACATGACTCCGATTGCCACGAGCATCCCGAAAATTATCTCCAGCGCTTTCATCCGTTTACCTGCCCTTCGCCGTATTTTTCAAGGTAATAGCGTGCTTCTCCGGCTGCGAAATCATAATCACAGTCAGCTATAATTTTAAAACGTTCATAAAGCCGGTCGGAAATAATCCCCGGTTTCTGTTTCATTGCCTCACGTTTGCATGACATCAGCGTAAGTTCCGCCAAAAGACTGCTGCTTACACTGCAAGCCCAAAACAGACTGTCATCCATTTCATCCAGCCTGTCCCCATTAAGCAACCCGGCATATACCAGCATCAGGCTGTTGTATGCTTCTACATTTTCACGGCGCTTTATTAATTCTCTGAACGTGCTGCCATCAGAGGTTTCCGACGCACCAAAAAGATTATATGAACAGATAATCAGATTTAAGATACTTGTCTCAAGAAAAAACAGTCTGAAAAAATCACCCTGTATTCCCTCTGTCGGAATAATAAAGTGCAAAAAACAAAACAGTAATGCTGCGCTCAGATTAAATAAACAGCCTCCCAGTACAAGTTTTTCAGGATTATTTGACTCTTTTTCATATTCTGCGCCATGTCGTAATTCGGGTATCATAATGCACTGGCCAAAACAGGAACCCTTTTCAATTCTTACACTCCGTTCCTGCCCTTTTCTGTAAAATGCCAAAAAGAGTATTTTCAGATACACCGGTCTGTACCCTGACATTTTCCCGGCCGTCAGGTGTCCCAGTTCATGAACAGCTACGGTAACAAATAAAGCAGGAATGCAATTCAGGATAATCCATACTATAAGCATAATAATTCTGTTGCTCATTTCTCCTCCCCATAATAGTATTCTACACGTACAATTTCGCCATCGTCATCACGAATAACCCTGTTTGAATATTTGCTTCCTTCAGTCAGCAGGTATTCAGGGAAATGAGAAAGATTATATTCTGTTTTGGAAAGATTTCTTCCGTCAATTATCATGTCATATTCCGGGACATCAGTCATAAGCTCCGCAATAATCTGCTCATATGTTACCGATGGCTCCATAATATCTTCGTTCACAGCGCCGACAGTACTGTCAGCCACATCCGAATATTCTGTTCTGCCGTTGAAAACCGCAGTTGCAGAACCTGATACCGATGATACAAGAAACAAGAAAACCGTAACAGCCACACAGAACAGACACCCTTCTACCGCAATCAACAGTCCATCTTCCATAACATGTTTTCCTCCAATCACCAGTCGAAAACACTTTCGCCTGTAAAATGTTTCCCCCAGAATTAATAACCGATAGCACCTCTTCCTGTAAAATGCTTTCCTCCAAGTTACCGGCTGATAACTCCTCCGCCTGAAAAATCAGTCTTTTTATGTCCAATATCAAAAAACATATCTGATATTCTTTGAGACGGAGAATCTGTCAGCAGCGTAACCACCACAGAAAATAAATCTCCCTCATATAGCTGATATTCACCGTATAAATCAAGCACATTCAGTATATCGCTGTTATATACTACATTTGTAGTGCATGACAATTCGTCATCAAATCCGTTATTTTGACTGCTTTCTGCCATACCGTTTTCTATATCAGTATACAGATAAGTTCCAACCATCATTTCCACCTTGCAGACACATTCGGTTTCAGCAATTTTCCTCATTAATCCGTCATACATTTTCTGTGTAATCTTTCCGTCCGTCAGTACTGCTCCTGTAAAGCTGTTTACCGCCGTTTGTATTACATTTTCTTCTGACAGCATGTCTCTGTACGACATATATCTTAACGGGAAAATAAATATGAGAATGACTGCCGCCATAGCTGCCGCAGCTCCTCCGATTTCTATTCTGTTACGCATACCGTCAATGCTGCGTAAACTCAATGTTTACTACAAGACCGTTATTATTTTTATATACCTTGCCTCTGAAAGAAGCATTCTCGTTGATATGTTTTGAATTCGTCAGATCTTTTTCCTGTGTGGAACCCGCATACTGGCTTCCGGAAGGAGTTATTGTCAACCCGGATGATGTGGTTATAGCTGTTTTATTTGTAGAATTACTGTAATTAGCCCCCGACAAATCTTCTTTTGTAATAACCGTAACAGAAATATATTCTGTCTGACACATCTCATTAATCACATCCACTACTTTGGTTCCGCTGACATCCAACCCGTCATACATTGTTGCACTGATTTCCGAATAATCGCTCATCAACTGCGTAAACTGCGTGGTTCCGCCATTAATTGTAGCCTTTGATGAATTTGCCATGTATAGAGCCAATGCGGACAAAATTACCGCTATAATAACCGTTACCGCAAGTATCAGTCCTTTCACGCCTATTTCAATCCTGTTCCGTCGCAGTAACGGTCCACACTCTGTATTTTTTACTGCTGATTTATTGTATTTCTGCATTTTACACTCCTTCCGTATTTTCGCCTCATTGCTATTTTTTTCTTACAAGATATTTCTTACTTGATTTACTTACTTGATTTACTTGCTTGATTCTGTGACAGGCAACTAAATCAATCTCAAGTCATGCTGAGAGGGGCATAACACTATTGTCTTACAAAGCTTACTTTGGTAATGATTCCGTTCTTGTTTTTATGTACTGTGCACTTCCATAAAGACGACGGCTTTACATACTGCGATGAAGCCGAGTCACGCATGTTTCCGGAATTAGAACCGTCAGTATACTGTATTCCGTTTTCAGATCCGTCATTACTATGATCAATCTCGATTATAAACGGTGCCCTGGTCCCTGCCGGATAATCATCAAACTGTTTTTTATAAAAATTCACTACATCCGCGCCGTTTACCGTTAATCCATCGTACTGCATGATACTGCTGTTTCGGATATCATCCACTTTCTCTGCAATGTCATTGCTGACCAGATTTGACATTTCGCCAGCAGAATTCATCTGTGCGACCATGACCGATATCAAAACTACAGAAAGAATCACACCTGCTGCCATCAGTAATGCCTGTGGAGCTATATCAACCCGGTTTCTCACATATTTTGTAAATTTCACTACTTCGTTATCATTTATCACTCCGTCGTTCTTCATAATACTCTGTGTCCTTTCTCCGCCTTCAACCGCATTGGATTGTTTATTAATGCTTTTTGTCTGTGCATATCTCATTTTTCTTTCATTCGCCTGTGCTCACACAGATTCATAATGCTGTTCACACTCAGGCTATATACATTTATCCTGCCAGACTGCTCAGTTCAAGCTGATATGAATTGAATATCTGCACAGATCTGATCAGGAACGGACACAGCAGATATCCGAACAGAATGAGTCCTCCCGGGACAACGGCCAGCACCGTTCCCAGCATTCCTTCATTATCAAGCAGAATAGTTCTTTCAAGCTTTCTGTTTTCTTTAAAATTTACAATTTCTGCCGATATTTCTTCAAATGCGTCTTCAATCCCCATTTCATCCACAAGCATAAAACTATCCACTATCCTGCGCAGCCCCGGATACGGCTCTGCGTCATACAGCCTTTCAAATGCCTCCTGTTCACTGATTCCGTATTCATTTATACATTGTCGTATTGCAGGCTTAAAAATATCCGAAAAACTTTCCATCTCTTCAAGAATGGACATTGCCGATATACCCGGAACTTTCTTTAGAATGTGGATAAGTGACTGAAACTGCATAACTTCATCCTGCATTTTGTTCTCTGACAGACTTTTTCTCAATTTTAAAGAAAGCGACGGATAAACAAATGCCAAAAAACCGCTTAAAAGTGCAATCAAAGCATCTCCAATTCCGAATACTTCATCATTGTAATCGTTTATTCGCCCGACAATTTCGCGAGCGGTACACTCGGCAACCTCAACCGTTCGAATTCCACGCTCTTCAAGAAGCAATTCTGTCAAACATTTTTCAAGCACTTCACGGTTCTCTACAGACAAAATATCTCCTGTCTCGACTAATTCGACTATATTTGCGGCATCTGAATTCGTTCCTTCAATTTGAGCATTCCCATTTTCCCCGGTTCCGTTTTCATTTTCGTTCTGCCATTCGTTTCCGGTTAATATACAGGTGTATTTTATGATATTGGTCTCCATAGCAGCTATCTGTTTTCCGTCCGCGCTTGTGGAAAGATTTGAAACATCACTGACATCCGTAAGAAGTATTTCTCTTGATTCAGAATGTCCGACTGTCATCAGAATCGTCATAACCGTTAGTACGACGGTCGACACAAGAATTTTATGAACAAAAAATGTCTTTACATCATATTTTTCACAAAGCCTTTTGAGCAATTCCGAGGTTCTTTTGGTTTTCCCATAATGTCTGTTTATATAAGACGACAGCACCCATCTGACAGGTGATAATTCTGCAATTGCTGCTGATAATGCATATGTCTTCCTGGTCAGTCTGTCTCCTTCACGTAAACGCACTATAGCGCAAAAACATAAATATACCGTAACAACAATAACTGCTTTGATTAGGAATCCGGTATGCCCCCTGTAAAAGCCTACCAGCGACGGTATGGTATTCACACCCCAGTCGGCAATAAAAGGAACCGCTGCCACCGGCACACCGGCTGTATACGATAATGCCGCAAATTTATGTCTTCTTTCCTCGATGTACCTTTTTTCTTCCTGCACATCGTTTCTCATCTGCATACAGGAGTTTAGGAAAACCGAACCTTCATCATCAGTCACATCACCGTTTTCCTCCACCATTTCCGCCAGCGATAAAAACAGCTTAAGATATTTATGATAGCCCGCGTTCATATATTCATCGGTAGCCTCACGTATATCTGACGAAATCAGTACCGTATGCAACTGCTCCGCATGTCCTTTCATCATTTTTTCCAAATCCGGTATAGCCCAGTATAATGCATCCCGCACAGACCCCGATTTATAAAAATAATGACGAATAACACATAAAAACTGATCAAATGCTTTCAGGAATTTAATTTCCTGCTCCGACACATTCCTGCATATCTGTTCAACGGCAAATATATAGCAAAGAACAACTGCCGTTACCAGCGTAAAAAGAGATGGATTCATACCAAATACTCCAACCAGAATAATCGCTGATACAGCCAGTATCCTTACCAATAACCTGATTGTTAAAAATGACGATTCCTTTGAATCTCCGGGATAAAGCAGCTCGAATCTTCGTGAATAAATCCTCACCATTCTTCTTGTAAGCGGTACACTGTCCAAAAAACGGAATATCTTCTCATACACTTCTCTTATTCCGTCCTTTCGCTCAACAAACAGATTGATTCTGCCCTGCTTTTCTTTTTTATATCTGACTGAAACCACAAATATCATCACTGTTAATATCACAGCCGCAGCCGACAGAATACCAATAATTATTTTGTACATGCTCTCGTTCATAATACGCCTTCCGTCACATTATCCCGAAGGAGCATTTCTATCTCATCATCCTTTAGTTTCTGTCTGAGCCGCTGAAGTGTATAATCCGATATATGATTTACCGTCACGTATTCAAACCTGTCATGATCAAATACTATGATATCATTAAGACGATAACAGTGTCTGTCGGTCTGCCTTCTGTAATATTCAAGTGTTCCGCTGTTTATATCGCAGGGGTACTCCGATTCCTGTTCCGGAATTATTTCGGTGATCCTTTCAATATAAAATCTGCCTTCTATGTCCTTTACCGTGTGAACATCAAAATTCAGAATATCAGATACCTGCTTTTCGGCAACTTTTGTGTCACTTATTCCAAATTCGGATACAAGTGCGTTTCGAAGATATTCAATCAGTTTTTGTGTTGTTTCATGATGCAGTGTCGTTACCGCCATTCTGGATCCCGACTGAGCCACCTGAACATATGCCCCGGCAATTTTGGGTTCATTAACTTCCCCGACTATCATAATATCCGTATCCATTTTTTTGGTAGCAGTCAGAATATCATATATGGTAAAATTTCCTCTTTCCTGCATGACGTGAATATTTCGTTCAGGATAAACATTGTTAAGATTCAGTTCAAAAGCACTTTCGGCAACTCTGATTGTATACTGCGGGTTCATGAATCCGACCAGTGATTTTAGCAGCGTAGTCTTGCCTGAACCCATTGGTCCGGATATTACAAAATTAAGCTCCCCCTTCGTTATAAGTTTTAAAAATGCTATGGTTTTCTCACAGTTTCCATATGTAATAAGTGTTTCAATCCTGCCCGCATCCGCTGACGAAAACTTTCTCACATAAAATGCCCATCCGTCCGACACCGGCGGTCTCGCAACAATAATTCTCGAACCGTTTTTAAAGGTACCCTGAATAATGGGATTCTTTTGTGACAGAGTAGCTCTGCTGTTATACCTGTAAATATTCTTCACCACTCTTTCCAAAGTTTCCGCCTTTCTGAAACTTAAAAAACGTAGTCTGATAAGCTTTCCGTGAAATACACAGTATACAGTATCGTAATTGCTGCTCACCTTTTCTTTCGCGAGTCCGCTCTCGAGTTCCTTAAAATAATTGTATTCAACCCTCGTTCTTCCGCCTACCCCGCCCGATATGCCGTCAACCGAATCATCCATAATCAGTGAATCAACGCAGTCATGCCCGTATAATTTCTGGTAACAGCGCTGAACCAGCATATCCAGCCTGTCATTGTAATTGCCTCGCCTCCCCATATACATGTATGAGTTTCTGATATCTTCTTCGGAAATCGAGTAAAATATGCTCCCGTCCTGATTTTTCTTTTCCCTGTCCCAGCCATAAGCCCTGACCATTCCCGCAAACACTCCTATCGGTCTTTCACGCTGATGAAGGACATACATATACTCAAACATATCCTGCCCCGATAACCTTTCGGGAGTGTCAAAAGGAATATACTCGCAAATGTTCTCCCGGGTAATTCCCAATCGTTTTGATAAAGTCTCTTTGATGTATTCCTTCAGATATTCGCGGTCACCCTGAGATCCGAGGCAGGCTTCTCTTGTCGCCCTTCGAAGCTTTCTCTGCTGAACTTCTCTTTTCTCTGTTTCCTCCCTGTTTAGATTCAGTTCAAGATAATCCCTGTTCAAAACTTCATTTATCTCAAGGCGACAATTCTCGCATAGCTCATCGATTCCTGCAAGCATGCGTTCATTCCCGGTTATTACACTTTTTTTAATTTTTTACACCTCTTTTCCCGCTAAAATCAGCATTTTCTTCGCAATCTCACTTATACTCTTAAAGAAATCCTCTTCATAATAATCCCCATCAGCCACAAAATTTGCCTGCATGTACCGCATTACCCTTTCGTCACATATTGCATCCATATAACCGGTACTGTGTGGAATTCCGCCTGAATTGTCTTTTCTGATTTTCCTATAGATGTGTCTGAGATTTTGCAGACTGTACTTACTGGTTTCATCGTAATTTCCGAACAGATAGAAAATTTTACGATTGTCAAAAAAACTGTTCTTCATAAATTCATCAATCATCTCGCGGTTCTGTCTCATACTTACCACAATCAGATCACTCTCTTCCATTATTCCGAATGAACCCGGATCGTTTCCGGAATTAGTATCAACAAGTACGACATCATAATATTTATCCATCAGACTCATTACCTTCTGTACTATATTTCTGACAAGGCTGTTTTCGTATGCTTCCCTGCTGCATACTTTTGTCCCCGCCAGCAGATGGAATTTATCGGTAATCCCTATCGTGCAGTTGACAATCTGTTCTCCTGTAATATTTCCGGATTTGAAATGACGGATAATTGCATCCAGACCCGTTTCGCCAAAGAATTCTCTGTCATCTATTTTCCCCAACAACGGCTTTTCCATATTGTTCATGTCATAATGATTCTGCGTGACAAGAACTTTTTTACCGCAGTTTTCCGTCAACGCAATTGCTGTTGCCAGCAAGCCTGAAGTAGCTCCCGTCCCGTGCATCGGACTCCAAAAGGCTATTTTCACCGTTTTCTGCCTCCTTTCGCTGCCTTATTGACAAATACCTCCGTTTCTCTGCTGTCCAGCTCCGGAAAAATTGTACTCAGTATTCCAAATAATGCATCCCTGTAAGCATTACTCAAACCTGAAAACTTATATTTCCCTTTATATTCTGCCAAAATACCTATTCTGAAATCCCTTTTGTTTACAGGAATCGGAAACACTTTTTTAATATCCGCCAGCCTGACCAGTTCATCAAGCCTTTTTGAAATACATCCCGTATAGTTTTTTATAACAAAGCATATATTTCTCCCGTCGCCACAATATTTATGCCAGTTCAGCGCGCACAAACTGTCAATGCTCTGCCGGTTTTCTCCGGTAATTACAATCGTTGCCCCCTTTACAAACGGCAGCATATCTGAATCGTACAGCCTTATGTATGTGTCATAGTCATCAGAGATATTCATGGAATATGTATATCCCGTACCGGCATAATCGATAATATCGCGAACCGGATCA
Organism: Lachnospiraceae bacterium; assembly: GCA_045617345.1. Classification (GTDB taxonomy): domain Bacteria; phylum Bacillota; class Clostridia; order Lachnospirales; family Lachnospiraceae; genus RUG11977. The sequence goes on from JAZLIK010000114.1 coordinate 59,605, forward strand.
AGCTCCTCAAGGTGCGGTACAGCCGCATACAGCCGATGTTCTCTGGTCATGTCCCGAATAAGCGGCCGTTTACCCATACATTCAAGTACACGAATGAGGTACAGTACCGTATCCGTATAATCGCATCCGATAACGTTTATTTCCAAATACGGTCACCTCATTCCCACAAATCACCGCCATATTCCGATGGCATCTCTGCCCCCGGCATGGTACCTGTATCATTCATCAGATTCTCAGCATATTCCTCAGCCCGGGTATTCTTTCCGGCATAAAGACCTTCTCTGTCATAACGCACCGACGTTTCGTCTGCCTGCAGAAAATTATTAAGTCTTTCTTCATATTTTTTTCTCAATTCTGTCGAAAGATACTTTGAAGCTACGCTAATAATATTTGGATTCTCAGATATCAGCTCGCCTGTCTGTACCGATGGAACATAATTTACTTCGGATTCTTCCTGTACCTGTGGCATGATATATTTAGTCATATATATTTTTGTACCTTCGTACAGATATGCGTCCACGCAGGCCGAATCCAGCATCAGAAGCTCCTCTTCACTGTTCCAGATATCACAGACAAGTTTAGTGTCATTCAGACCCTTAATCTGTTTTTTTGATAACACAATGAAATCCGTGCCATCCGGATACAGTATCCTGATATCAACATAATCATATTTTTCAATATTAGATGTAATATCTATAAAGTCATACTCTGCCTCTCTCAGACCGTTGTCCTCCTCAGCCCTGTCCAGCATAACCTTTGTCAGCTCGGTTCCCGCCGGAATATCTACAAGAAGAATTTTTCCCATATCCGAGGCATCAGCATATCCGGTTCCTTCACTGATAATCTCTTCTGCCGTAAAGCATGTTTCATCAATCACAATTCCGGCTTTTAAGGCAGTATTGGCTCTATATACTGTTTTCCTGGTATCATATAATTCATTCTGAAGTTCCCCTATTCTTGCACTGTAATCGCTTTCCATGGAAGCAGTCTCTTTTTTATGCCACCAGAAAGCTCCAAAAAAGATTGCAATTATAAAGACCGCAATTAAAAGGCGTACTAATACCTTTTTCCCGGTTCGTGTCATTCTTTTCTTCAATACTTGTTTCAATCTGCCTCTTTCAATACAACTCATATGCTTTATCGCCACATGTGAATAATACCGACCAGTTGCAGACACACTCCTTCCTGATACTGTTTATAAGGAAATCCAAACATAAAACCACTGACTGATACAATCCGACAGAATCTCAGAGATACCGAAATTAATGCAGCTAAGCTGCAGACAACTATTCATAGTCTGTTCAAAATGCATTCATAAGCCTGTATAATATTGACATCTATACGTTTTCGGGCTCAGTAACCGATAAAAAACATTAATCTCAGCCCTTCCTGTCGCATAAAAAGCGAAAAGAATTTCCGGGCTGTACTCAGTTATTCCAATGAATTTTTTTCTGTTCAGTTTTCTTTGCTTATTTTCATGTGAATTTTACGATTTGATCTTGTACAGGGAATTCTCAGAAATTATCATGTTGTTACTGTTCACCGTCTGTCCGATATGCGTTCATGACTTTTTATAAAGCTTCTACCTCGGTCCTCGATATTGCCTTACATTAAAAAGCAGACTTCCAACCTCGGTCCGTTATTTTGCCTGACTTTAAAAGCAGGCTTCCGACCTCAGGCCTCGATATTGCCTTACATTAAAAAGCAGGCTTCCGACCTCGGTCCGTTATTTTGCCTGACTTCAAAAACAGGCTTCCGACCTCGGTCCGTTATATTACCGGACATTAACAGTAACATCATAATCAAGATATTAAGATTATAAGATAAACCGCATCTATATTATAATACGTTTTTATTGATTTGTAAATACGTTATTATTAAAAAAATTGCACAAAACGACATGTGCCGATTTGTGCAATTTAACTATCAGTAAAACAATTTTGTACTTTCTTTGCGTTCGTCATTCCTTACAGAATCTGTATTCCCGCGTCTATTGCCGTCTGCTTCATATCATCGGGCCACACAGCTGAATGAACCTCACCGATATGTGCTTTTCTGAGAAAATACATACACATACGTGACTGTCCGATTCCTCCTCCGATGGTATACGGAAGTTCTTTATTAAGTACTGCCTTTTGGAAAGAAAGCTCGGATCTGTCCTCACATCCCGCCTTCTTTAACTGAGCAGCAAGCGAATCCTCATCAACTCTGATACCCATTGAGGAAAGCTCAAATGCCATGTCAAGCACCGGATAGTACACAAGAATATCTCCGTTCAGCTCCCAGTCATCATAATCCGGAGCACGTCCATCATGACGCTTTCCTGAACGAAGCTCTTTTCCGATCTGCATAACGAATACCGCTTTTTTTAAACGGCAAATATTGTTTTCTCTTTCCTTCGGGGTAGCATCTGGCCACATGTCCTCAAGTTCCTGAGTCGTAACAAAAGAAATCTCATCGGGAAGAATCTCCTCAATATAGGGATATTTATCCGAAATATAATGCTCTGTATCCTTCAGTGCCTGGAAAATACATCTTACCGTAGTTTTAAGCATTTCAACATTTCGCTCTTCCTTTACGATAATTTTCTCCCAATCCCACTGATCTACATATATAGAATGAATGTTGTCAAGCTCTTCATCACGACGGATTGCGATCATATCGGTATACAGACCTTCGCCATAATTAAAATCGTAATCCTTCAGTGCTTTTCTTTTCCACTTGGCAAGTGAATGCACAACCTCAACAACAGATGAATTAATATCCTGAACATCAAACGAAACAGGACGCTCGACACCGTTCAGATTATCATTAAGTCCGGACTCCGGTCTGACAAACAAAGGAGCTGAAACACGCGTAAGATTCAGCTGTTTTGCAAGCTGACGTTCAAAATGATCCTTGATAAACTTAATAGCCTGCTGAGTCTCTTTGATGCTTAATTCTGATTTATAGCCTTCGGGTATGGTTAACTTAGCCATATAAACTCCTTTCCTCAAACATTTTCATGTTCTCTGTATAATATTCCGCGTTTTGTCTCCATTGCTCAACGCCCAATGCAGGAATTGCATAACAGTTGACAATCCGTATCTCTTTAGAGCAACCGGTCAACGCAGATACTCGCGACAAAATGTCTGCCGACAACATAAAAGAAAGTATGCCACGATATTGAAAAAATTTCAAGTAAAATTTTCGTTATCATTCACTGCACTGTTACTAACTGTAGCCATTTACTATTTACTGCACGGTTACTATCTGCAGTACGGTTGTAATCTACAGTCTGTTCAAATCCGAAATGCATCCAGTCCGGTCTGTTCCGAAAGAAACCCATTTCTGTACCTTCTGTCATCCGACACGTCCTCACCGAACCAGTCCGGTCCGACAAAATCGTCCGCCTCTTCAAGTCCGGGAAATTCGACCTCTGCGAATACAAGTCCTTCAAGGCACCCATGAAAAACATCAAGTTCAATTTTATACTCTTTTCCACGGTTGGAATAAGGGATAATATAACGGGTTTTCTCAATCATGTTATTGTCTGTTTTGGTTCGCAGATGCATATATGCTTCTTTGGTGAGAGCGGCTTCAATTTCCTCATTAACGCATGGAGCACTGCTTTTACCCTTCGCTTCAACCTTCATTTTATACGTAAGTATATACTTATCGTTGCTTCTGCGTATTCGAAGTACAGGATTTCTGTTCAGGTACCCCTGTTCAATCTCTTTTTTTTCGTATACGGATAAATCTCCAGGCATTTCTTTAACAAGAAATTTTCTCTCTATCTCCATTAATATCCCCCATCTTTTTTCATTTGCTTCACTCCTGCCCAACTATCCAAGTCATGTTACCACAGGTTTCCACATTTCCTGCTCCATATCCCGCTTATCCAGTCTTCATTCGTTCCGTCAGCTACGCTTTGTCCGCCAAATTTAAGCTGTCCGGAACCGACTTTTTAGCCTTGCCGGATATGCACTGTCCGGCACATTCAGGCTGTCCGGAACCGACTTTTAGCCTTGCCGATTATGCACTGTCCGGCACATTCGGGCTGTCCGAAACCAACTTTTAGCCTTGCCGACTATGCACTGTCCGGCACATTCAGGCTATCCGAAACCGGCTTTTTAGCCTTGCCGGATATGTACTGTCCGGCACATCTTCGGCAGTCTTTACAGGCGTTCTGCAAAGTTACTTTTATACATCCGAACAAAACGCATTCATAAGCCCTGCCTGCTACGCAGTCAGTCGCGGCTTCGCAACCGGCTACACTCCGGGCATCGCCTCATTTTTCCTCAATCCAGCCCTTTTTCACACTTTCGTCAAGACTGTATTTCATCCATTCATATACCTGCGGCATAAAGTCCCTGATAATCCCGATTCGTTCCTCAACCTGACTTCTTTTTGCACCACCGTTTTTCCATGTATGTCCGTCAGTCATAATGTTATGCAGAAAAGGCTGAAGTCTGTCCATACAGTTTGCATACTTAGAGTCGGTTGTTGACATCCCATCAAATTCTTCCCACAGTTTCCTGATTTCAGCCCCCTGTTCCTCCGGGAGCTGAGCAAAAAGCCTGTCGGCAGCTTTGTTTTCGCGTTCGGCTTTACCGATGTTTGCCTCCGCATCATATGCAAATGTATCTCCTGCATATATTTCAATCAGATCATGACATACAAGCATCTTTACCACATGTCCAATATCAGGCTCTTCTGTCGCATACTCCTTGAACAGAAGCGCCATAACCGCTATATGCCATGAATGCTCCGCATCATTCTCCCGTCTGCTCTTGTCGGTTAGCAGCGTGCGACGCAGAATAGCAGTCATTTTATCTATCTCCACCGAAAAACTGAGCTGCTTTGTAAGTCTTTCTCCGCAACCTTCATATATTTCACTCATTTGACTTATTCACCTCACAAAATCTTTCATTATTATTCGCAGTCTGTTCTAAACCCCATTCATAAACTCTGTCTGCTACGAAGTTTTCTTTTGTCAGTACAAATGAACCTACCCATTGATATTAACCCACTTTACTTCACTTTTCAATACCTTTTGTGTCTGTTACCGTTCACAGTATATGTTTTGGGGTTACTATTCACCACATAGCCAAATGACAATTACTACAAGCTTGCTTGTAAAGCAATTGTCATAATGGCTATGTGATGGAGGCTGGACAAAGCACATGAGATAAAGCCGTTTCCGTCAGGAAACGAATGAGCCACTGATTTTGTGGCGTGCTTTATGAATGTTTTTGGCCGGGAAATGAATAGTAATGCAACGTTTACCTGACACAAACTCCTTAAATATCGCTCTTTACTTTTTACCGTCAAATGATTAAGATGATACAGGTATCAAAAGTTTTTTTCACAACACCTGCCTCACTATTTCATTTGAAAGGATAAGCATGAACACTGCAGTCGTACTTGAAACATATAGTCATATTCCCGATGCTATCCGGCAAAAATTATTGCAGCACAATATTCCTGTCAAAAAAGCTGTATCTGTCGAAGAGTATTCCGGTAACGAAAATTTTATTCTTGAATATACTGCAGAGCTTTCATCCGATGAACTTGATACCTTCATATGTCATGCCTGCGGGCTTCCGGCGATAATCGGTTATACCGACAGACTGATTATCAGAGAAATCGGTACTTCTGACTACAATGTTCTCGTTGAAATGTATCAAGACTTTCCGGAAGCTTTCACTGAAGATTTTCCTCTGATTATGTCGCCATTTTCTCATAATTCCGAACATTCCGTCGATAACAGCGTCTTCTTTAAGGATGACGAATTTGCGGCAAATCTGCATTCATACATATGCTATCAGTACTGTTTTTACGGATACGGACTTTGGATTTTGGAAAGGAAATCAGATAACCGGATTATCGGTCTCGGAGGTTTATATGGTCATGAACAAATATATATTTCTTATGGGATTCTGTCCCCTTTCAGGAATAACGGCTATGGAAGTGAAGCTATCGGATTTATTACCGATTACGCAAACAATATCCTGAAAATCCATGATATCACCGCTGTCATATCCGATACCAACAGCGCTTCAATAGCTTTAGCCGACAAATTCGGAATAAAAAAAGACATCAGCCGACACTAATGTGTTCGTCCGACGCCCTTAACAATTTCTTATTATAGCCTTTCAAATTAATAATGCAACCCACATTTATTTTTTTGTGAAATCTGTATAAATTTACAAACTAAATTCTCTTAGTTATTAGTTATTTTGTACAGGCTATACGATTTACCATTTCTCATTTTCTTCATCAGGTAATCAATTTCTGCACACTTTACCCAAAAATGTATAAAAAGTCTGTCTGCTGCACAACCGGTCTGCGTTTCACGGCTTTTGACCTATCCCAAATAAATCAGTGGGTCTATTCCTCTTCAGGATATACTATTGGTTCAGGAAGCCCCAGTTCATCACTGAACATATACTTTACCATTGCAACAAACTGCTCTGAATATTCGGAATTCACCACGAATGCCAGATAATAGTTTTCCTGCATCAGTTCCGCACCGAGTTTTTCTCTCATATAGTCTGTGACATCAATGCCATAAATATCCTCTGTGTATACAACACCCTCATCGGGATCTTCGGGATTGGGTGTCAGCCGGATGAGACGGTCTGCAAGCTTATCTGTAATGTCAGCCGACAGCACATTTTTTAAAGGCATACATGTAGCCGCATTCACCAGATTGGTCAGCTCACTTTTACCGGCAATAATTGTGTCTATCTCTCCTACCGACAAATGTGTCATAAAAGCCAGTCTGGATTCATAATTTGACTGCGCATCGTACATATAATATGATGTATCAAATTTAATTTCCTGCTTTTCGGCATCCTGTACCAGATACTCTGCCAGCCCGGATTTCATACCTTCAAAGCCTGCCTGTTCTATCGGTGAGTTAACCACCGCAACATACATAACAACCTCCGGTCTCGGTCTCAATATGGTATATCCAAGATAAATAACAAAAGCTGCGATTCCGATGATAACCAGTATCTTGCCAAGATAGTATGTTACAAAAAACTCTACCTTCGCAAATCCCTTAAGTTCAGCCATTCTCTCCTTAAAGGTTTTATCAACACGTTTTTGATATATGGATGCCTCTTCATCAAGTTTTGTTTTATCTTTTAAAATTCCTTCCTGCATTTGTTTTTCACGTTGCCGTTCACATTTCTCCCAACAAATTCATTATCACCTGACTGTGAATAGCGTTACTGTTCAAAATCCGAACAGTAACCTGAATGGCAACTTTTTCTCCATAATTTATTTTTAGGTATTGACTTTCACTGATAAAATCTGTATCATAAGAAAGTGTTTTGAGCGTGCTGGGATAGCTCAGTTGGTAGAGCGACTGATTCGTAATCAGTAGGTCGAGGGTTCGAGTCCCTTTCTCAGCTTTTTGTCCGGTCTGTATGTCCAGTCTTTCTGTATATACATACCGTTTTTTATTGTTAGGAGGATATTATTTCATGATTATTGATTCACATGTTCACATCTACCCTGATAAAATTGCCTCAAAAGCCGCCAAAAGCATAGAAAACTTTTACGATATCCCTGTTGATAACAACGGAACTGTAACCAGACTTATCGAGGCTAACACCGAGGCGGGTGTGAATGTATCACTCATTCATTCTGTTGCAACCACTTCTGAACAGGTGGAGAGTATCAACAATTTCATAATTAGTCAGGTAAATGAGCACAAGGGCAGCTTCGTCGGCTTCTGTACTCTTCATCCCGATTACGCTAATCCCGGAAAAGAAATCGACAGAATTCTCGCTGCCGGGCTCAAAGGAATCAAACTGCATTCCGATTTTCAAAAATTCAACATAGACGACGAAAGAGTATTCCCCATATATGAAGCAGCGGAAGGTCGACTTCCTATCCTGTTCCATATGGGTGACAAACGTTACGAATACTCAAAACCCCGTCGTCTCTACAATATCATCCAAAAATTTCCAAAGCTTCAAATCATCGGTGCCCATTTTTCAGGCTATTCCGAATGGGATGATGCAGCCGAAATTCTGCGTGGAACAGGTATCTGGGTAGATACCTCAAGCTCACTTGAATTCATATCTCCCGAAAAAGCACGTCACCTTATTGATGTATACGGCTCGGATCGTGTCATGTTTGCCTCGGACTACCCTATGTGGTCACCTGCGGATGAACTTAAAAAGCTTGCCCGAATACCCATGACAGATGATGAACGTGAACGCATCCTTTACAAAAATGCTGCTTCACTTTTAGGAATAGAAACTCACTAACCCTTTCAGCATTCCTTTTTCGGCCAAAACTGGCTGAGTCTCATAAAGAGCATACCGTAATCAAGCGGCTTCGAAACGAAGCCGTTTATTCTGCTCTGACCAAGCATCGAATTTTCTTTTATGTTCATAGCCGATACCGCTATAAGCATAACTCTGTCCGCATCATCCTTACATGAAAGCCTGATGCATCTCGCAACAGAGTAACCGTCAATATCCGGTAAAACCAGATTCAGAAGTACAATGTCATAATATCCCGAAGGATTTGCGATGAATTTCTTCACTGCCTCCTGACCGTTGCATGCTATGTCAGCCTCTGCGCCGGTCATTTCGACCATTTCCTTCGTAATATCCGAACTGACCTCATCATCCTCTACTATCAGGAACCGTCTGCCGGTGAAGTTAAAATCGCCGGCCTTAGGAATATCGTTTTTCTTTTTCCGTTTTTTGGATGTCGACCTGATTTCCGAACCCATGTCAACGTCAACAGACTCGCTGATATTTTCATCAATCTCAAACATCAGTGAATCGTCTGACGATGTGCTCCTGACCAGACCTTCTCCGGTATTCTCATCCCCGTGCTTTCTCATCATAACGGATGATTTTCCCCAGGCGATAATTTCATTCAATTTTTTCTCATCAAGTCCAAATGTTTCATCTTCCGATACACAGCATTCGTCAGTCAGTCTGTCAAGAAGTCCGAGGATTCTGTTTGCTTCTTTTTCTATCTTCTCTATACGTTCACACTGTTTTTTTTCATCGCCGGGCGCACTTTTTGCCATAGCCGTAATACCGAGGATTCCGCTCAACGGAGTCCTGATGTCCGTAGTATACTGCTCCAGCTTTTCGCGACGCTGCCTTCCGATTTCCTTCTCCCGAAGCACGGTCGACTTAAGCATCTGACGGTAACTCATATCCTCATCCGATTTGTTGTCAAGTATTCTGAAGCAGGCAAAATACCTGGTATCCTCGCCCACCTTTCTCGATGGCATAATTCCCTTCACCTTTACCCAGTAATACTTTCCGTCACCGTTGTGCATCCTGAAATTCAGTTTATTTACAAACGTATTTGATTTCATTCTTTCCAGAATTTTTCTCTGGTCAAAGAAATCTATAAGTGCCTGTCGGTCATCAGGATGAACGGATTTATTGGCAAGAATAAGCACTTCAATATCCATGAAGCCCTTTTTATTGCTTTTTCCGTCATTACTGATGAGACTCTCGTATGTACCTTTATCAAGATCCACATCAAGAATCTCATCGTAATAATCCTTCCAAATCTGCATCAGCACATCTGCTCTTGTGTCCATCCCAAATCCCCCATAAGAATGCGATAAACATGGCCGCTAATCGGCTATCAGCAAAGCTTCTCCATAATTTCGTTACTTCTTTCGATAAATTTAGTCATTGCTTCCGGAGCAAGCGGTCTGTGGCTAAGCATTGCCAGATCGTAAATATGTGCTGCCATAAGCTCTGCCTTTTCTTCTTTAACATTCTCAAATATATATTTAACAAGACTGTTGTTTGCATTAAGCGTAAGGCTTACCTGACCCGAATACATGTCATCATCCATGCTGCCCATACCGTACATTTTCATCATATCACTCATACGACGGTTCTCTTCCGACAATGTGGCAACAGCAGACACCTTACTGTTCTTAAGCTTTTCAACCTTCACCTCAAGCTTATCGTTGTTTACTGCTTTTCTGAAAAGCTTCTCAAGCTTCTCCTTCTCCTTGCCTATCTGTTTTTCCTCGTCCTTGGAGATTTCCTCCTTCATAACATCGGTAACATCGGAGTCAACTCTCAGGAAACTGATTTTGTCATTGTCCTGCTCAAGCTGTGAAATAAACGGCTGGTCAATGCTGTGTGTGAGAATGAACGCATTCAGTCCGGCATCCTTAAACATCTTCACATACTGACTCTGCTGCTTGAGATCAGTAACATAATAAACCTTCTTTTTCTCAGGCTCCTTCTTTTCCGAATCAGCATCTTCCTTCTTCTCATCGGTCACTACCTCGGCCTCTACCTTCTCACCGTCCTCGGTAACCGCCTCGGTCTTCTCTCCGCTGTCCGAAATACCCTCTGCGTCAAGATACTCCTTCAGTGTCACATATTTTTCATTCAAATCCTTGAAAAGAATAACATCACGAATCTTCTCCTTGAATTTCACATCCCTGAGACAGCCGTATTTAATAAAGGGAGCAATATCATCCCAGTATTTCTCATAATTCTCACGGTCCACATTAAACATTCCCGAAAGCTTATCGGCAACCTTCTTTGTAATGTAGTCCGATATCTTCTTCACGAAACCGTCATTCTGAAGCGCACTTCTTGATACATTCAAAGGTAAATCGGGGCAGTCGATAACTCCCTTAAGAAGCATAAGGAATTCCGGAATAACCTCCTTAATATTATCAGCGATAAATACCTGGTTGCTGTAAAGCTTAATAACGCCTTCAAGCTTGTCATATTCAAGATTGAGCTTGGGGAAATAAAGAATTCCCTTCAGGTTAAACGGATAATCCATATTCAGATGAATCCAAAAAAGAGGCTCCCTGTAATCATGGAATACCTTTCTGTAAAAATCCTTGTACTCCTCTTCCTTGCACTCATTCGGATGCTTCATCCACAGAGGAGTAACGTCATTTATAGGCTCGGGACCCTTCTTCTCCTCATCCTTCTTATCTTCATCATCGCTCTTTGCAGGCTCGGGCTTTGCATTCTCGTTTACAAAATAAATGGGTACAGGCATAAATGAGCAGTACTTGTCCAGAACCTCTTTAGCCTTGTATTCATTTGAAAACTCATAACTGTCTTCGTTCAGATAAAGAGTGATTTCGGTTCCGCGTGCTGTTCTCTCACTGTCGCCCATTTCAAACTGCATTCCCTCTTCAGAACACCAGAATACAGGCTTTGCGTCCTTTTTATATGAAAGTGTGTCGATTGTAACCTTGTGAGCAACCATAAATGCCGAATAAAATCCAAGTCCGAAATGACCGATAATCTGATCCTCATTAGCCTTATCTTTATATTTTTCAAGGAAATCGGCCGCTCCCGAAAACGCAATCTGGTTGATATACTCTCTAACCTCGTCTGCGGTCATTCCGATACCGTTATCTATTATCTTAATTGTCTTTTCTGCCTGATTTACACGAACCTCAATCTTATATTCTTCGCCGTCCGGCTGTTCAAACTCACCTATCATTGAAAGCTTCTTCAGCTTTGTAATGGCATCCGAACTGTTCGATACAAGCTCTCTGTAGAAAATGTCGTGGTCAGAATAAAGCCACTTTTTAATGATGGGGAAAATGTTCTCCGAATTGATTGATAAGTTACCCTTTTCCATGCTCATAACACTGCCTCTTTTCAAATTTATACTCCCGGCGCCGAATAAACATATTTTTACACCGGTTCAAAAACCTCAAAATCCGCTCATACCGTTGGGGGATGTTCGCAAACCGCTTCGCTGTCTGTTCATAATGACACTGTTCACAGTATGAACAAAACGCTCTCAAATAAGCGTCACTCAGCATTTCCTCTGCATACGGGAATCGCTTCTTTTTCGTGTTTTTGCCGTCAAAAACCAATCGGTTCCGTCATCGCCGACTGTGAACGATACTTCCGTTCACACATTGATTGATGCGTCTGTCAGGCCTTTGACCCTCGTAACATATAATAGTACAACACATAAAAAAAGTCAAGAAAATTAGCACTCATTTTTACTGAGTGCTAACAAAAATGTCATTATTCTTCATGAGTTCACTTATATATGAATTCCACCCTTCATTGTCAGGTCTTTCAAGGCTGAACACCGTCGCCGAAACATTGGTGACAAGCATCAGCTTCCCACCTTCATACATTACCGACAGAATTGATGAAAACTGCCTGTCTCTCTCCTCCTTCACAGGTTTTTTAAGAACAATCTTCATCTTCACCGGAAGTCTCTTTCCCTTTATCATGTCCATACACAGCTGTTTGACACTGCCCCAGCGGCAGAATGTCTGTTCAAGAATTTCTTCCCGATTCACGTCATCATCAAAAAAAGCAGGGTTAACACTTCCGTCAACCCTATATGTCACAGCCGTCTTTATTTCTGCTTCAACGAGCAGCATGCCGTCAAAGGTCTCCCCTCTGAACAGCAGTGCCATAAATTTTTTTATGTCTTCTACTTCAAATACCGTCATTTTCTTCCAACCCGATCAGATTTCAGTCATTCAGAGACCGTTCTCCTACAGTTTCCTGTGAATTTCACGCCAGCTTAATATTTCGTATACACGTGTCAAGCTTTTCAATATTGCCTTCATATTTAATCATTCCACGGTCATAGGCCTGCTGCAGAGTAACCTGCTTCATACATATAGACTTTATCACCTCGGCAGTACAGGTAACAAGGCCGTCCCTGTCATGATAGTCATAAGGTTCAACGCATATCTGTCTCTGCGCCACTTCAATATAAAATGCTCCGGACCCTTCTCCCACGATATTTACCTGAAAGGCAACATGTTCAAAAATATTCCTTGCATCCGCATATTCAAATGCTTTTCTGACCATTTCTACAATCTCTTCATATGTCATATATATCCCTCCGCATGTTCAGTTCTCACAGTCAGATAACAAAATCCGTAAGTCTTCAGTCAAACTTACGGCTTATGTATAATCATGACAGACTGTGAAAATCAAGTATCGTAACCATATGTTTCAGGTAATGGCATCACCGTGTCACCGAAATCACATTTGTAAACAGCCATGTACTTTTCAGCCACGCATAACGTGTCAGTTCATCCCGGTTCAGATAATATCTGCGTCCCCATGAAGAGACCGTCAGCCATTTGTCGTTAATTGCCGTTATGGTAACAAAATGCGCGTTTGCTTCGGTTTCCGGCTCATATTTACCATTATTCACGGTGTAAAACTTCAGCTTTTCCTTCGTTCCGAACAGAGGAAAATTCCTTCCTATTGCCAGAATTACAGGAATGCCTCTATCTATCATATCGGTAATACCGCCGTAAAAGTTAACCGGAAGTATTTTCCAAAAAGCGAATTTATTTATTTTTAATTTTCTAAATGAAATGCTCAGCCCAATCGAAACAAAAAGACTGTTTGCGCCCAAAAAAGGAACCGTAAGAATCGTTCGACGCACCTTTCCCGCAGTTTTTATAAACTCTTCAATTGATAACTCACGCCGTCCCGATACATACAGCAGAGTGTTAACAGCCGCGACTACCCCGCATCCCGCCTTGCGCATGTATTTCTGATTAAACCAGGACTGATTACCACCATAGTATACCCTGCCGTTTTCCCCGGTTATCCTGATAAATTCATGTTCCAGTGATGCCATATCTTTTCCTCATGTCCACAGACCGTACAGCTTCTAAACGTGCTACACATATATGCCTCGGCATTGACCTTTTGACTTCCGGTTGCCGCTTCTGTTGACTTCAGCCCCCGAAGCGCTCCGCAATTTCTCTGCACACCATATCCTCATTATCAAGGAAAAGCAACCCTTTGCTAACACCCAATAGTCTCAGATCCATCTTTATCTGCTCCTTACACTCCTTCGGTATTGTAATTCTTGCAACCACAGAATCATGATCCTTCGGTATCGGCGCAATGCTTTTTTCAAACATTCTGCCGTTATCGGAATCTATAATTCTGTTCGGAAACAGTATATAACGGCCACGCTGAATGTTCTGTCTCAGACTGTAGCTTGGTGCATATATAAACATAATGCGTTCACAGCACTGTTCTATCCACCTTCCGCCCTCACGCACGCTCATTTCGTCTTCGCCGTCGATTCTCAGCTGCTCGGTAAAATAGCTCTGTCGGACAATCTGCTTATAAAAATCGGTAAGCAGTGTCTTTGATTTTCTGGCAAATCTGTAACTGTCGGCAATGGCATTTACGACCGGATAATTCGTGATATCATAATCATTGTTTTTAAAAACAAATACCTCTCCGTCCTTGTCATAATCGCCGTGACAGGCAAAATACAGGCCAACAAGCGCATTTTCTGTAACGTCCAGAAGTCTTGTCGGAATTCCGTGATGCTGTAAGAGTGCCAGAAGTTCTATCGGCTGAAGACTGCCTTTAAAAACATTGGGTAACTTGTATTTAGCCATTTCTATCATATTGCGTTCTTCTTCAAGTATCGAAGAACCGAGCATACCCTTTGTATTACGACCGATTGCGGGAATCAGATTCTTGTCGATGTCCGACTGTCCTCTGAAAAGAAGATTCTCGCTTAAGTTTCCGTTTTCCTTTATCTGTGCATTCTCGGAGCATGCCAACGCCACATATTCCGACACCTTTTCCACCACTATATTCTTCATAATGTAAACCTCCGTTGACTGCCACTGACTAATTATAAACACCATTCCCGTTCCCGGATGTCACTTATAATATCCCGATTTATCCATCCACAGTCCGATAAATAACTGTCCGTCCATCCGCGGTCGTGTAAATACTGTCTGTCCATCCGCAGTCGTACAAATACCGTTTGTTTATCCACAGTCCGGTAAATAACTGTCTGTCTATCCGCAGTCGTACAAATACCGTCTGTTTATCCACAGTCCGGTAAACCTGTCAATTTCCCCGTGAGTAGAATTATAGCCCCAAGAGTGACACAATTCTGTCAAAGTTCATTATTATGCCGATTATCAGCATATGAACCGGATAAATCAGATAAAAGAGTTTTTTGCAGGATTTTCCTTTCTCTCCCCGGTAAAAATGCAACAAAATCATGCAAATCACCGCCCCGACAGGCTCCAGGCCGTCTCCCATATAAGAGGATGCCGCTCCGAATACCACAAGGCCGACGTCAATTGCGAATTCATTTCTCCAGAAAAAGAAAAATATAAGAACACACATGACACCCAGTCCGCCGTAATCCGTTCGTCCAAAGTATCCTGACGCATAAGCCAGGGCAATTATGCCTGTGGCTGACAGATAGTAGCGCCCCGGCGAACCGATCAGATACTTTTCCTTCATAATATCGACTACCCAAAGTGTCAGATACCCCAGCATAAGCGTCCACACTGCATTTTGGCTCTGCATGTATAAATCCGTATTGCAACCGAATCTGAGCAGATCGTACGGTATTTCCGATACAATTGTCATTATCGCAAGATTTCTGAGATACTTAAGTCTGTCATGAGTATGATAATACCCTTCAACTATCAGGAATGCAAAAATAATAAACGCTGTTCTGCCAACGCCTCTTCCCGCAATATAGAGAATATTGTCTTCTCCGTTAATTTTTTCCGGAATGAAGGCATACGTCAGATGGTCGATTATCATTGTTGCATATGCTATTATTTTCAAAACAAAAACTGTCATTTTTATTACATTCTCCGTCTGCTCTCACATAAACCGTTTTCACACGTACTACAGCGTTTTTCCGGTTTTCCGTGTCTGCTTTACGGCTTTTCCAAAAAAAACCGTAATACTTCTGGGTCCGACGCATACGCCTTCGTTTGCGGCTGTCGCACCGGTGTTGTTCGCCACTGCGCCACCGTTGTTTGCTGCACAGGCATCATTCCCTGCCGCACCACCGTTGTTTACAGCACAGGCACTAACCGCAGTGTCACCATTACCATTCGCTGTACAGGCGTTATTCGCCGCGCCATCATTGCTATCCTCGTCGACACCATTATTCACTGCGCCACCGTTGGTTTCCGCAGTGTCACCGTTTCCCGCTGCTGCATCTGCTTCGTTCGTTTCGTCTGCAGAAAATGACGTTGAAAGAACTCTGTTCCATTGTATCAAAGACTCCTCCGGCAGTCCGAAGCAGTGCTCATCCCAATGCATATTGCACGCAATATAAACACTTTCACTGTCCGAGGCAGAATACTCACCGTTTAAAAGAATGCCAAGCGTTCTCGCATAATAACAGAAATCCGGATTCCATGCCTTGATTCCATGATAGGAAACATCCGGCAGGCCTTTAAGCATACTGTCTCTGCCCTGAAGTAATTCTTTTCCGTGAAGCACACCTGTCCTGAAACGCAGTTCTATCATTTTTCTGCAGAAATTTCTTAAATCCGCAGATCTTTTTGTTTTTTCCCAAATGACCCATCCCTGTTCATTGTCGCAACAGTATGGATTGTTGTTTCCAAAATGAGTATTGCCGAATTCGTCACCCGCACAGATCATAGGAGTTCCATGGCTTAAAAAGAGTACAGTAAGTGCATTCTTCAGCATTCTGTTTCGAAGCTCAAGAATTTTTCTTTTTTTCGTGGGTCCTTCGGCACCGCAGTTCCAACTGTAGTTCGCATCTCTTCCGTCACGGTTTCTTTCTCCGTTTTTCTCGTTATGTCTCTCGTCATACGAATAAACATCATTCAGGGTGAAGCCGTCATGATCGGCCATATAATTAATAACCGAAGCATCATTTCCGCCCTTCATAAAAAGCTCCGAAAAATGCTGAAGCTGACCCTCGTCACCCTTCAGGAAACGTCTTACCGTGTTTTGAAAATCGTCATTTGCAACGGCAATCCTCTTCTTAATATTCGTTTTCTGTCTGTCCCTGTCATTATCGGAAAAGCTCTGTCCAATTATTTTTACGCTGCTCAAATAAGGATTCCCTGTTATAAGCCTGACAGGTACCTGATCCACATTAATTCTGAAACCGTCAATGTGATATTCTCTGACCCAGAAAATCAGATTATCCAGAACAAATGAAGCTTCCGCATTCCATCCGTAATCCATTTCCATAATAACTTCAATCCCGGCATGATGAAGCTTTTTAACCATTTCACGGAATTCGGTACATACATTGTCAGGATCGGACGCATAAGAGGCTTTAGGCGCAAAATACAGGCTTTGTGCACCATACCCCCAGAAATTGATTCTTGACGAAAACACCTTGCAGGAATAAGGACGCAGTCTCGAACGGTACATATCCTGAAATATGCCCGCACCTACATTCATTCCAAAATCCATAAATTCGTTAAATTCAACACAGGGCTGAAGAATTATTCCGTTTATTCCAAGCTTTTTCAGATATGGTATTTTCTCGGTAATTCCTCTGTACGAACCCGGATGTGCAACTCCTGAGGAAGCATGAACGGTAAAGCCGCGTACATGAAGCTTGTACAGAACCATCTCGGAATAATCGTAGTCGGGCTGACAATCGTCTCCCCAGTCAAACGAAGTCTCATCGGCCATACAGGTAAAGCTCATCGTGTCACTGAGAATCTTCGTTATATCAGAATCAGGCTTTTCGGGATATACTCCCAAAAAGCCTCCGAAAATGTCATTATGATTTATTTTTTTTGCTCTTTCATCAAGGAAATATCCATCGGTATTTTCAAATATATATTCATATTTTATACCGTGCTTCAGGCTGATACGACCCGTAAATATTCCCGCAAAGACCGGAGCCGGCTGAAGCTCATACCTCATCCACGGCATGTACTGCTCCGTCTTCCGATATTCCCTCACAAGTATTCTGCACCAGGAAACACCCGGTGCGGAAACAGCCACGTTCATCACGCCGTCGTCAATTCTGACACCCAGCGGGAATGCATTGCCTTTTCCTGCAGACTTTACAGTCTTCTGGCTAAAAATCATAAATCAGTCCTCTTCTTCATTATTTACACTGAGAACCTGACGACGTCTTGCCATTTCATCATTTTCAAGATAATCGTCATAGGTTGATATTTTATCGATAAGTTTTCCGTCCGGCGTAATCTCCATGATTCTGTTGGCTATTGTCTGAATAAACTGATGGTCAAGAGCCGTAAACAGCGTTACTCCGGGGAATTTAATCAGTCCGTTGTTAAGTGCCGTAATCGATTCCATGTCAAGATGGTTGGTAGGCTCATCCATGATCAGAACGTTTGAGCCAAGAATCATCATCTTTGAAAGCATTACTCTGACTCTCTCTCCTCCCGAAAGAACATTTACCTTCTTGACACCGTCTTCACCGGCAAACAGCATTCTTCCGAGGAAGCCTCTGACATACTGCTGGTCGTCAACCGGTGAAAACGGCATCAGATGATCAACTATTGATTCCTCACCCTTAAATTCTGCTGTATTATCCTTCGGGAAATATGAGTGCTGTGTTGTAACACCCCATTTAAACGAGCCCGAATCAGGCTCCATTTCTTCGTTCAGTATCTTAAAGAGAGTGGTTGCAGCCAGTGTATTTGATCCTACAAATGCAATCTTGTCGTCATGACCTACTACAAACGAAATATCATCCAGAACCTTCACTCCGTCAATTGTCTTTGATATATTCGATACCGTAAGTACCTCATTTCCGATTTCACGGTTAGGTCTGAAATCGATGTACGGATATTTTCTGCTTGAAGGTCTGATATCGTCAAGCTCAATCTTCTCCAGCGCACGCTTACGTGATGTTGCCTGCTTTGATTTCGAAGCATTCGCCGAAAATCTCTGGATAAATTCCTGAAGTTCCTTTATCTTCTCTTCCTTTTTCTTGTTAGCTTCCTTCATCTGCTTTATCATCAGCTGGCTGGATTCATACCAGAAATCATAGTTTCCTGCATACAGCTGAATCTTCGCATAATCGATATCTGCAATCTGGGTGCAGACCTTATTCAGGAAATAACGGTCATGCGATACAACAATTACCGTATTGTTAAAATTAATAAGGAACTCATCAAGCCAGCGAATAGCCTCCAGATCAAGATGGTTTGTGGGCTCGTCCAGAAGAAGTACATCGGGATTTCCGAACAGTGCCTGTGCCAGAAGTACCTTAACCTTCAGAGGTCCGTTCAGTTCGCTCATCAGCTTGTCGTGATACTCGGTATCAACTCCAAGACCATTCAAAAGCTGTGCCGCATCCGATTCAGCTTCCCATCCGTTCATATTGGCGAACTCGGCTTCAAGCTCACTTGCCCTGATTCCGTCCTCATCACTGAAATCCTCTTTTGCATAGATTGCTTCCTTTTCCTTCATGATATCGTACAGGCGCTGATTGCCCATAATAACCGTATCAAGTACAGGGAATGCATCATACTGGAAATGATCCTGCTTCAGGAATGACAAACGCTGACCGGGTGTCATTACAACCTCGCCCTTTGACGGTTCGAGTTCACCTGCAAGAATTTTTAAGAATGTTGATTTTCCTGCTCCGTTTGCGCCGATAAGTCCATAGCAGTTTCCTTCGGTAAACTTGATGTTTACATCTTCAAAAAGCGCTCTTTTACCTAATCTGAGTGTTACATTACATGCCTGAATCATTTCTATAACTCCTTTAAAATATTAATAAAATAAGTCATAAGCTGCATGGTATGCAGGACTTATGATAATTCCGGTTAAGCTACTGTTCACAGTATAAATCTCAATAATAAGCTCTGTCCGTTACGCATTTTGGAACTTATTCATGAGTTTTGTCAGAATTCCATAGTCATGCAATCCCGATAGCAAGCTCTAAGCCTGCGTTTATTATTACCCGGCTGTGAAAAGTAACCATTATACTTCAAATATCAGCTCCGCATATGTCGGAACAGGCCACAAATCGGCATCCACACGCATTTCAAGGGCATCAATCGGTGCACGCAGAGCTTCCATCGACTTCACAACCGTATTTCTGAAGTAGTGTGCCTTCTGTGAACCGCCTTTTATTCCGGCTGCTGTCTCTATGTTCTCCTCAAGCTGCTTTAATGCACGTCTGGCATCGTCAAGAAGCTCAAGACACTCTCCGAGCATCTCTCTCTCCGTATCCGCTTCACCCGCTTCAAGGGCTGAAGTAATACTGTTTATTGATTCTGCCAAAAGCTTTGTGTACCTGACTGTGGCCGGGATAAATTTTCGTGCAGCCATTTCAACCATTGTCCTTGCCTCGATGTTTATCGTCTTCGAATAAATATCGTAGCTTATCTCCGCACGGGCCTCAAGCTCCGTTCGGGAAAGAACACTGTGTTTTTCAAATACTCGAATTGTGTTTTCATAGGTAAGCGCTTCAATCGCATCTACATATGACTCTTTGTTCGGAAGTCCGCGTCTGGCAGCCTCCTCAACCCATTCCTTTGCGTATCCGTTTCCGTCAAAAATAATCCTCTTGTGTTCATTTATGGTTCTGCTGATAAGCTCCGTAACAGCCTGTTCAAAGTCCTCTGCTTCCTCCAGTTCGTCAGCCATCTCACTGAGCGTATCTGCCACAATCGTATTCAGAACGCAGTTGGCATCGGCAATAGACATCGACGAACCTACCATACGAAGCTCAAATTTGTTTCCGGTAAATGCAAATGTTGATGTCCTGTTTCTGTCATTGGCATCCTTTTTAATTTCGGGAAGCGTATTTACACCAATGTACAGTCGTTCTCTGCCCTTTGAGCTTGTGGCTTTTCCGTTTGATATAAGCTGTGCCAGAATATCCTCAAGCTGTTCGCCGATAAATATCGAAATAATGGTGGGTGGAGCTTCTGCCCCGCCGAGACGAAGATCGTTTCCCGGACACGAAGCCGCCACACGAATCAGCTCCGCATGCTCATCGGTAGCCTTTATCACGGCTGCCAGGAACAGAAGGAACTGCATATTCTCATGAGGTGCCTTTCCCGGCTTAAGAAGATTCTCGCCCGTATCGGTTGTCAGAGACCAGTTATTGTGCTTTCCGGAACCGTTGACACCTGCGAAGGGTTTTTCATGCAGAAGACATGCAAGCCCGTGACGTGCCGCAATTTTTCTCATGTTTTCCATAACAAGCTGGTTATGATCCGTCTCAATATTTACCGTACCGAAAATAGGTGCAAGCTCATGCTGTGCGGGTGCAGCCTCATTATGCTCTGTCTTGGCATATATTCCAAGCTTCCACAGCTCATCGTCAAGTTCATGCATAAACGATGCCACACGTTCTTTTATTGCTCCGAAATAATGATCGTCCATCTCCTGTCCCTTGGGAGGTCTCGCTCCGAAAAGGGTACGTCCGCTGAATATGAGATCGTCTCTTTTTAAATATTTTTCTCTGTCAATCAGGAAATATTCCTGCTCAGCACCGACACAAACATCTACGTGCTTAACGTCTGTTTTTCCGAAAAGATGAAGAACTCTGACTGCTGCCTTGCTCACTGCCTCCATTGAACGCAGAAGAGGTGTCTTCATGTCAAGTGCCTCACCTGTGTATGAACAGAATGCCGTCGGGATGCACAGCGTAACTCCGGTTGCATCCTCGCGCAAAAAGGCCGGTGAAGTGCAGTCCCATGCCGTATATCCTCTGGCCTCAAAGGTGGCACGTAAACCGCCTGAAGGAAACGATGACGCATCCGGTTCTCCTTTTATAAGTTCCTTTCCCGAAAACTCCATAATTACTTTGCCGCCGGGTGCCTTCGAAATAAAGGAGTCATGCTTTTCAGCCGTGATTCCCGTCATCGGCTGAAACCAGTGTGTAAAATGAGTAGCCCCATGTTCAATGGCCCATTCCTTCATGGCTGTCGCAACTATATCGGCAATATCATTGCCCAGCTCATCACCGTTTTCGATGGTCTTCTTCATGGCCAGATATACATCAATCGGAAGACGTTCGCGCATAACCGCATCATTAAATGTGTTTGAACCAAAGTACTGTGTCAGATCCTTTGTCATATGATTCCTTTCATGGACCGTTTCCATAGTCCGTATTTATTTAGTTACTATTTCCTCTGTATTCGAAAACGCATACCGACAGCGGCGGCAGTGTTATCTCAATTGAATTCTTCTGACCGTCACGCACTATCGGTCTTGTCTTTCTGACTCTAGTGTTCACATTGTTCCCGCCACCGTATTTTTCGGCATCGCTGTTCAGAATTTCCTTCCAGTTGCCTTCAAAAGGTACGCCCTGCTTAAAGTAGTCATACACAACAGGTGTAAAATTATATACAAACAACAACGTATTTTCTTTCTTCCCATCGCTTCTGATAAAGCTGACAATACTGTGATCGGCATCCAGACAGCTCATCCACTTAAATCCTTCGGGTTCGTTGTCCAGCTGATACATTGCCGTTCTCGATGTATAGAGCTTATTCAGGTCGGCACAGAATTTCTGCATTTTCAAATGAAGTTCATCATTAAGAGAATCCCAATCCAGACTTCTCTTCTCACTCCACTCACGCTCCTGCGCAAATTCCTGACCCATAAACAGAAGCTTTTTACCGGGATGTCCCATCATAAATCCGTATGCCGCACGAAGATTTGCAAACTTGTCCACACGGTAACCGGGCATTTTATTCAGCATCGAACATTTTCCGTGAACAACCTCATCATGTGAAAGAACAAGTACAAACTTCTCGCTGTACGCATACATCATGCCGAATGTAAGTGCTCCGTGGCAGCCTTTTCTGAACAAAGGATCCTGCTTCATATATCCCGTAAAGTCATTCATCCAGCCCATATTCCATTTAAGGTCAAAACCAAGTCCGTCCTCTTCAACTTTTCCTGTGATCTTCGGCCATGCGGTAGACTCTTCGGCAATAATAATCGCACCGTCGTTGCATCTATGGAATACGGAATTCAAATGCTTCAGCAGCTCAATTGCCTCAAGATTCTCATTTCCGCCGTATTTGTTTGCCACCCACTCGCCGTTTTTACGACCATAGTCAAGATAAAGCATTGATGCAACAGCATCCATTCTGATTCCGTCAATATGATATCTGCGTACCCAGAACAGCGCACTCGCAATCAGGAAGTTGGAAACCTCGGGTCTTCCGAAATCAAATATAAGTGTTCCCCAGTCAGGATGCTCTCCGAGCCTCGGATCCTTGTTTTCGTACAGGCATCCGCCGTCGAATCTTGCAAGTCCAAAGGCATCCTTCGGGAAATGTGCGGGCACCCAGTCAAGAATAATGCCAATGCCTTCTTTGTGCATATAATCGATGAAGTACGCAAAATCATCAGGCGTACCGTATCTCGAAGTTACAGCAAAATATCCGGTCACCTGATAACCCCACGATCCGTCAAAAGGATGCTCCATTACAGGCAGCAGTTCAATATGCGTGTATCCCTGCTTCTTCACGTATTTTGAAAGCATCGGTGCCAGTTCACGGTAGTTGTAAAAATCATTGTCACCGTCACCCTTCTTTTTCCATGACCCGAGATGCACCTCATAAACGGACATCGGTATCGAATCGAGACACTGTTTTCTTCGTTTGTCAATCCACGCCTCATCGTTCCATTTATAATTCAGATCGGTTACAATTGAAGCATTATCCGGTCTGAGCTCGGCAGCACCGGCATAGGGATCTGCCTTCAGAAACGCCAGTCCGTTTTTGGCTTTTACTTCAAACTTATAAACCGTCCCGGCCTGAATGTCAGGAATAAATATCTCAAAAACACCCGAAGCACGGAGTTTTCTCATCTGATGACGTCTTCCGTCCCACAGGTTGAAGTTGCCGACAACACTGACTCTTTCCGCATTCGGAGCCCATACCGCAAAATACGTTCCTTTCACTCCGTTAACGGTTCTGACATGTGCACCGAGCTTATCGTATATTTCGTAATGGATTCCCTTGATGAATCTGTCTTCATCTTCATTTGTAAATTGCGGTGCAAAACAGTAAGGGTCCACTATTTCTTCAAATGAATCATCATCGTAAGTAATGTCAAGTCTGTAATCCTGAATGCTGCTTTTCTCTATAAGTACCGAGAAATTACCCTTCCCGTCCGTCGGTGTCATCGGATATTTCTTTTTACCAATTTTCAGATCCACCGCCTTTGCCGTAGGCTGAAATGCATTATAGAGAACATCCTTTCCGTATTTGTGAGGTCCAAGCCAGCTGTGCGGATCATCATGCTCAGAATACTCAAGTGCCTCCATTGCTCCCCAGTTCAGTAACTTGTACATTTTTTCATCCATGAAAAAGTCCCCCCTCTGTAAAAAAAATAAATTCTATGAATACTGTTCACAGTAAAGTCTATCCGTGATGTCACTTATCCGGTGCATTACATATCCTGTGTGGCAGTCGGTTCGTCCGGTACTGCGGTACGTTATACTGTGTGGCAGCCGGTTTGTCCGGTGCTGCGGTACGTTATCCTGTATGACAGCCGGTTCGTCCGATGCTGCGGTACGTTATCCTGTATAACAGCCGGTTCGTCCGGTGCTGCGGACAGGTTGTCCGATGTACCTCTTCCTGTACGGTACTACTTATTCTGTATACCAGCTGTCCTCGGTCGGATCTGCCTCGGTACTTTCCTTCGATTCGTTAACTTCATTCACAAGTCTCTTGAACACCGGCTCAATAACAAACGATCTGACAAGTGCCGAAACACCGGGCAGGCAGAACGGCAGCAGCATGAAGAACTTCATCAGAGTCTCCGACATCATCATTTCTATCAACAGGTATCCGATTGCAAGCCAGAACAGTATGAGAATAATCGACCTGAATACATTCTTGCCGCTGATAAGAAGAACATTCTTGAAAAGCTGTTTAAAAGATACATCAAATCTGGAGAGAACCGGATTCAGCCATACCAGGAAAAGAAGTCCCAGACCACTGATGCAGGCGAAGACTCCGCAAAGTATCATGGACATTGTTCCTCCGTTTCCGAGAATAGCCTGATTCAAAGAATATTTGATATCAAAATACATAAATGAAACAAACGCTCCGAACGCAAGGGAGCTGAGTGCTCCAAGCTTAAAGTTTACCTTAAACGAGTGGAAAAAGCTCTTTGTCACATAGCTTCTTTCACGTCTGATAACTTTTACCACCGCATAATAAACTGCAGCCGATGCGGGACCTATGGTAACCGAGCATACAGTCATGAGTCCCATGATAACAAGCTCATACTTTAGCTCCAGACCGGGTGCCAGCAGCATTGCCATCTGAGTCTGCTCTTCCACACCATCTATAACGGTAATGAAATCAATCGGATACAGTCCGAAAAACAGGAACATCAGCATCGGCAGACACAGAAGACTCCAAAGCAGGCTGACCCACATGGTATCTACTATTTTGTTAAGAGTTGAGAGTATCGGATTATCGGGCCCTAAAGCTTTCATAAATTACAAAATTCCTCCATAAATAATACATTTTTACTGTTTTTGTTCGGCCTTTTCGTCATTTTCGGCCTTTTCGGCAGCTATCTGCTGCTCATAATCCTGAACAGTTATTTTTTCAGGATCGTTATATCTTTCAACAAGCACCATTTCATGCTCGTCAACAGAATCAATTCCGGCGTATTCCTCAGTCTCGGTATGAAGTCCTTTATGTTTCAGACGTCCTTCTATCCATTCCTTGATAATCATGTATACGCATGCCATGCAGGGAACTCCGAGCAGCATTCCCACAAGTCCGAACAGAGCACCGAATACCACGCAGGCAAACAGTACCCAGAAAGGAGAAAGGCCGATAGATTCGCCGACAATCTTCGGTGTAAATAAGTTGCAGTCAAACTGCTGCAGAATAATGATAAATATTAAAAATGTCAGGCACTCTATCGGGTCAACCATAAGTAACAGGAAGGCTGACGGAAGCGCACCGATATACGGACCGAAAAACGGTATTACATTCGTCACTCCGACAATAACACTTATCAGAACACTGTAGTGAATATCCATCACAAGCATTCCTGCAAAACAGATGATTCCGACCAGCGCCGAATCAACTATTTTTCCGGTGATACAGTTTGTAAACTTCGCATGACATTCACGTGCAACACGTATAAAGGAGTTTGCTTTCTTTCTTTTCAGAAAGGCATACAATATTTTTTTCATCTGTGCGACAAGTGTTTCCTTTGACGAAAGAAAATAAACCGAGAATACAAAACCAAGTACCACATTATAAAGTACTTCCATTACATTCATTACTCCGCTCGCCAAAAGACCGAGCGAGTTCAATGCATAGTCAAACAGATCATCACTAAGGAAGCTGTTCAGTGATGATGTAATCTTCTCAATAAGTGATTTCACAAACGAACCGAACTTCGTTTCCGAAACCATGAGCTTGTCAAACCATTCCATGAATCGGTCAGTCTGTCCCGGAAGAATATCAATCAGATCCGCCGTAGTTTTTGTCAGTTCGGGAACAAGCATATAGCCTATAAGGCACAGTCCCAAAAACGTAACCATCAGCGTAAACACAATACTTACGACTCTTACAGCCCTTTTGGCTCTTGATATTCTTTTGGCATGTTTGTAGAAAACAGGCTTAAATCTTCTTTCAAAAAACATCATCAGCGGATTCATCAGATAAGCAAATACAAGACCGAATATAACCGGTGCGAGTGCCGACCCCAGCTTGTCAAGCATTTCTGAAAACTGTTCCATTCTGACAAACATAAAAATCAGAATAACCGCTGCGGCGATAACCAGAAAAGCTGTAACTCCGTATCCCGCATACTTTCTCCATCCGGTGCTTTTTCTACGTTCCGGAACAATTCGTTCTTCCCCCATTTATGCCTCCAATTGCAGTATATTTTTTCCTAATCCCTTTGATACGTTACTATTCACAGTCTGTCCATAACGCATTCATAAATACTGCATATCATCCCCATTATTCGAATTATTTTATCACAAAGCTCAATAAAAAACAAGCAAAAAACCGATGCGCAGACCTTCGGCAGTTACTGTTCACAGTCTGAACGTTTCCATTCACAGTCTGTTAACGGCAACCTGATATCAGAGTCTTCACATCGGTTCTAAAGAAAGCATGACGCCTTTAAGTTTCGTTCGAATAATTAATGTAACTGTTCACAGTCCGGACAGCAGCTAATTATTCGTTACTATTCAAACCGTATCGTCCTGAGGGACATGACACACAATAACCGTAGGAAATGTTTTTTCCGAAAGTGCCTTAATAAAGATTCTTTCAAAAGAATCGGCATCATCGGCTGTATATGCCCTCGCGCCCATAGTCGCCGCAATCCCTTCAAAATCGGGATTATCATGAAAAACCGTCTCTGACAGGCGTCCCGCATAGAATTTTTCCTGCATCTGCCTGACCATTCCGAGTGACGAATTGTCAATCACTATCTCAATAATCGGCAATCTGTATCTGACAGCGGTCAGAAGCTCGTTCATGTTCATTCTGAAACATCCGTCACCCGCAAAATTTATCACCGTTCTGTCCGGACATCCGATTTTGGCTCCTATCGCCGCCCCAAGACCAAAGCCCATGGTTCCGAGTCCACCCGATGTAATCAGCTGTCCTTCGTTTCCGTATTTAAAGTATCCTGATGCAAGCATCTGATTCTGTCCCACTTCCGTACAGATAATTGCCCTTCCCTCCGTCAGTCTGTAAACCTTTGAGACAATTTCGGCACCGTGAAATTTTCCGTCAGTTTTTTCATTTGTCGGAGCTTCATAAGTTTTCCTTAATTCTTCAATCCAGTCATCGAAAGAACGATTCTGCTTTAGTAGTGCGGTAATGCGCTTCAGAAAATCCGACGCGTCTTCATTCACCCCGATATCAACGCTGACATTTTTATTAATCTCGGCTTTATCGATATCTGCCTGGATAATAAATGCATTTTTTGCAAACTCAGCAGAATTACCCGTCACCCTGTCACTGAATCTTGTTCCTACAGCAATTAAAAGATCTGCCGCCTCCACAGCCGCATTGGCAGCCGCAGTTCCGTGTCTTCCGAGCATTCCAAGATATCCGTGTCCGTCTCCCGGGAATGCGCCTTTCCCCATCAGTGTATCGACTACGGGAAGCCCGAATCTGTCCGTAAACCCAATAAGCGCACTCCGTGCATTTGAATGAATGCATCCGCCTCCCACAAGAAGTACCGGCCTTTTCGCGTGATTCAGGCGACTGCAGATATTCTCATAAACAGTCGAATCAGCTCCGTCGGCTTTCGAATACAGGCTTTTTTCCTTATCTTCATCATTTATAATAAATCCCCCGTCAGCCGCAGGCACATCTTTTCCACCGTTCTGTTCATTCTGATTAATCCGGGAAGCTTCGCCATAACCGGTACATTCCGGAACAAATCCCATTTTGGCCAGGGTAACATCTCTCGTAATATCGACAAGCACAGGACCTTTTCGTCCGGAGCACGCTATTTTAAATGCCCGTCGGAGAGTATCCGCAAGTCTCGTTATATCCTTCACGATAAAGCTGTGTTTCGTTACCGGCATCGTAATGCCTGCTATATCGACCTCCTGGAAGCTGTCTTTTCCGAGACTGTTCACCGATACATTTATCGTGATGGCTACCATGGGAACTGAATCCATATATGCTGTGGCAATTCCCGTCACAATATTGGTGGCTCCGGGGCCTGATGTAACCAGACACACACCGGTTTTCCCCGTGGCTCTCGAATATCCGTCAGCCGCGTGAGCAGCACCCTCCTCGTGAGAAGTCAGAATGTGGCGTATACTTTTTTTGTTTCTGTACAAAGCATCATAAACAGCCAGAACCGTTCCGCCCGGATATCCAAACACAGTGTCAACGCCCTGTTCCTTCAGACATTCAATTATTATTTCTGCGCCGCTCAGCAGCTTTTTCTTACTGTTCAAAACAATCCCTCTTATACAATTTCTTTTATTTTTAAATCGCGTTTCTTTGTCAAATCGATAAATTGGCCTCCTACCTGAATTACCGGTCTGGAAAGCTCATTTTTATTCATCATGATGATTTTTCCCTTTGTATCATCTGTCAGAATAACCGTATGACCTATGTAAACACCTGCAATCTGCTGAATCAGCGGCACCGCATACGCTGCCGCAAAAGAATTTCCGCCGTTTTCTATCGATGCAATCACATCAAAGCAGCAATATCCGGGACGATATGTTCTCGCACTTGTCATGGCATCAAAGACATCGGCTATTGCTACCACCATTGAAAGCGGCTCTACCTCATTGCCGGATTTTCCGAAAGGGTATCCGGTTTTATCAACTCTTTCATGGTGCTGAAGAGCTATCATTTTAATCTTGTCATCGATTTTTTTGTCCCTTAAAATTCCATAGCCTCTCAGTGCATGAGTCTTTATGATATTGTACTCCTCCGGAGAAAGACGGTCAGGCTTCATCAGAACCTCTTTCGGTATCATGGTTTTTCCCACATCATGAAGAATCCCGCCTATGGTAATAATACGCTTTTCATTTTCACTCATGCCCATCCATCTGGCAAAACAGTTGCAGATAAGTGACACGTTCATGCTGTGCATATATGTTACATCATCATAGTCCCTGATACAATGGAGCATATTAAACACACGTGCCGTGCTGCCGACTTCGCTGATGATATTCTCAATATCACCGACAATCTCATCCTGATTTATTTCTTTATTCTCCGAAATCATACCGTTAAACACGTTTTTCAGATTAGTCACCGCATCATCGTAATGCTGTGAAAACTCTCTGAATTCAACGCTGTTTTTCATCTGTTCGGCAAGTGATTTTTCAACCGGGTCATCTTTTTTAAAAACAGTGATAGTATCTATGGAATAAGACATAATCTTCAAAATCTTCTGGTCGTCCAGAATAGATCCGCGGCTCAGTATCATCTGATCCGTTCTGGAATATATGTCTCTGGCCAATTCCATTCCCGGTAAAGCACGACTGATAAGTATTCTTTCTGTTGTACGAACTTTGTCAGACAGATTTTCCATATGCCCTCCATCAAAATTTGTATTACTGCGCCATAATGTACTGTAATCTCTTTCAGGCCGTCCTGACAGAAAAATGACGTTCATTTGACGTTTGAATTATTTTATTTCTACTTTATGATATCATTAAGTAAGTTTAAATTCAACTTGTTTTCCCCTTATTCATCTTTTTTTAACATCTGTACTTGCCATTCAAACATATATGATGATATAATGTGGTGCATGTCAAAAATACGTTCAGGCGGTTACGATTTATTAACTGAAACGTTTCTGTTTACATTCGATTTCCGAACAAACAGATAAAGTTACTGTTCACATTCTGTCCAAAACGCATTAAAAAGACATACAAATATAAACGAAACGGAGCTTAACATAATGAAAAAAACAGTATTGCTTTTAATGCTTGTTCTTACTCTTTTTACCCTTTCAGCGTGTACATCACCGGGATATACGGGATCCTGGAAGCTTGACAAAATAAACGGAATGCCTGTAGCCGAATATGTGGCTGCTTCGGGAATAAATGTTGCTGATTTTCCCGAAGGCTACTTCGATCTGTCGCTTGAGGTTACGGAAGTAAATATGACAGTTACCTCCCATGCCGGCGACTCCTCCGCAGCGGAGAACAATGTTTCCACTCTGGATATCGATGCCAAATCCGATGGTTTTGAGGCTCTGATAGATAAAACGTCCATTAATGAAGACGGTTCCGAAAAAGTAACTACCGAGGTGGCATTTTCGGTACTGTATGACTCCGCAATGCAGACTCTTTCATATACCATAAACCGAAGTGAAGGCATCCGCGAAGTGTACACCTACGTCAGAAAATAAAACGGATTGCCTGTTGACATCGCCAGATACCTCAAATTTTCGTATAGCAGGATACTTGTTGACACATCGCCAGATACCTCAAATTTTCGTATAGCAGGATACTTGTTGACACATCAAATACCTCAATCTTTCATAAACGGAATTAAAAATTTGGTACATGCTTTTGCAATTATATTGAATATATATTATACATTAGGGATACTTTCTCGTTTTGGATTAGTAATTTTTAACAAAAGAACACTTTTTTGATATATATTTTTTTACTTGCTTTTTATTTCGAAAGTGTTAATATTTACTTAACACGTTCGGGCCATATGCCTGTTCGTAAATTATTTCTAATAAGGAGACTAAAGAAATGAAGAAATTATTAGCAGTAGCACTTGTAGTAGTTATGGTTCTTTCACTGGCTGCATGCGGTGGCGCAGACTATGTTGGATCATGGACGATTGACGAGGACGCCCTCAAAGAAACTGTCCTTGATATGGTAAAGGATCAGCTGGGAGCAGACATCGATCTTGATAATGAGATTTATGCATCAGTTATTGATTCTCAGATTGAGGGACTCGCCGGATACGAACTTGAGGTTACCTCAAAGGAAATCACAATGTCACTTGACGATGAAAAGACCACCAAAGAGTATGAGAAGACCGATAATGGTTTCAAGCTTGTTGAAGGCGGACAGACAATTAATTTTACTTACGATTCAGACGATGATACTCTTTCATTCTCATACAACAGCATGGAATTGACATTCAAGAGAAAGTAATTTCCATATACAAAGTTTTTTGAGCGGCACTTATGATGTGCCGCTTTTTTTACTTTATAGTAAATTGCGTCCTATAAAGTAAAAAACGCTCCCCAAGGATGCGCACGCTTTTGCAGCGGTAATTTGTAGCGGACGCGACGCAAAAGCGGCGCAGCATGTCGCAAGCGACATGCTTTCTTGTTTTATAGGAAATTACGGTCCTATAAAGTAAAAAGAGCATCATAATCACCGTTGTAATTATGATGCCCACCACTTATCATATTCAGAACGCTGTCCGATACCGGACAAAACACACTCATAGTTACCATTCACAGTCCGGACAAAACACATTCATAATCATTTATTGCAATGCCTTCGCCTTCATCTCTGCCTTATTGATATACATAAAAGCATCCGCACGCTTTACGGTATCGGAAATGCTGGTGTCCTTCGTGGTATCCAGATCCGCAATACCTGTAGCGATTGAAACCCTCGTAAGAACTGAACAGTCAGATTTTGCAAGCTCCTGCATTTTCTTTCTCATTGACTCAAGAAGGTCATTTCTTACATCAAAGTCAGAAGTACTGATAACAACTACAAACTCATCGCCTCCGATTCTGAATATAGGACTTCGCTTAAAGGTTTCACACATAAGCTTACAGCAGTTCTTTATGTATATGTCTCCGGCATCATGACCAAAACTGTCATTTACCGTCTTCAGATTATTAATATCGCACATAACGATTGACATACGCCTACTGTCACCCTTGGCAATTTCAGCATCAACCTTTACCACATAATTATCAAAGGCGATTCTGTTCTTAACGCTGGTCAGTGAATCCTTCTGCATAAGCTCTGACAGCTTGTCATTGAGAACCATCAGCTTAATATTCAGCTGATATTTTTCAAGCGCCTTATTCAGCTTACCCGCAAACTCAACATACTTACTCTCGGATATATAATCCTTCCTGCCTTCCATGACAATATAACCGATATCCATGGCCTCAAACCTGAGAGGCAGAAATACATAAACCTGATTTTTTCCACGTCCCATATATCCGGGGATAAGATTGTCACGGTTAAACTTTTTTATGTCAACCAGTTTTCCGTCAGCCTTTGAAGCAATAACATCCATCACCTTGCTGAACTGCTCATCGTAATCAGGGTAAAACGTCTCCAGATATGCAAGCTTACCGTACTCGGGATTCAAAAGCATGTGAAAATTGTCACCCTCTGCACCACGAGTGCTAAACAAATCAGTTTTAAACTTTTTCGGAATGCTCTCATAATCCTCGCTGATTAATATGCACCACTCCATCAAAGACTGACGTCCCTTGATATTTTCATCCCAGTAACGCTTGTTGAATACTTCCTTGCCCATCATTTTGCGCATCTCAGATTCATTTCTGCAGTTTACGCAACCGCAGCTCTCGCCGGGTACAGCGGTACACAGCACAGACACATTATCCATTTCCTTGCCGAGGATAAATCTGTCCAACAAAAGCTTTCCGCATTCTATTCCCTGCTCTCTGTAGCACTGGTCAACAGTGGCTATGGAAGGGAAATACATTCTGCAATCCTTCAGAAAATCAAAACCGGTAACCAAAACATCTCCCGGAACGGTATACCCGAGTTCTTCAAGTGCTATCATAACGAACAGCGACATCGGATCATTCGCGCATATAAAGGCATCCGGCAGCTTTTCTGCCCCTCCTCCGTACCTTTTCTGTATAAAGTCATTCGTCTGAACACGTTCCCAGTTCGCATAACAAATGTCCTCATCACGAAGCTCATATCCGTGCTGCCCCAATGAATCTCTGACAGCCTTTATTCTTTCGTTCGAATCATCATTGTCTATCGGACCTGCGATAAAATTAACCTTCCTGACACCATGAACCTCAATCAGATGATCGCACAAATCCTTCATTCCCGAATAATTATTAACCCTTATCGAAGGAAAACCTTCAACAGAACATCCCTGACATACAGTAGGGATTTCAGCTTCACGACATCGGCTGACAATTTTGTTCAACGCCTCATCGGAATTAATTCCCGACCCGAAGATAACCGCCGCATCAAAATCCTTATAATTCGGAAGAAAATAAATAGCATTCTCCGCTTTACGTCCCATTTCATTTACGGAATAAGACGCATATGACATAAACAGGAAAATATCAACAGAATCAGCAGGAAAGCTTTCTCCCATTCCGTTAATAAAGTTTTCAAGATTCTCCCCATTCCATCCGTTGGCAAATACCGCAATTTTTTTCTTCATATGACCTCCATCAAAAGACCGACATACAAATCAACACGACAATTCCTACAATCGCCGCAATCAGTCCAAGTTCCTCACAAATAAAAAAGCACCCAAACCAAATAAAAATCAGTACCAGCTTAATAACCGTAACAGTAACCTTATAAACTCTGTCAATTGCTTTTAATATTGAATCCATACGTAAGTCCTCCCTCAGGCATATCTTCTTTACAAAATAAAGATATCACATTGCCTGTCCCAAAGTATGGACTCGCATAATTTTGTAACCACAATCGACGTTACTATTCACAGTTTTACAAAAATATTGAATGATAAAAGCAGATATATACTTGCTACGCATATATATCTATTAAATTATAATTACAATAACTGTTTTTATTATATCACTCTGCACATTTTTTGTCTATAACTTATAATATTTTTGTGCAACTTTAAAATTATGTTCCAGCAAACGTCTGTTATCTAAACCTTTTACACCGTTTGTCATTTTTGAAATATATGTTGTCAGTTTCTGCATGTACTCTGCCTCCCGAATTGAACCTTCGGCAACCTGTGTCAGCCCTTTTTCCCAGCTGGCGGTCAGTTCGGGATTTAGCAGACCCTTGATAGTAGCATTTACAACCTCATATACTACCTCACCCTTCAGTGTGGGAGTAATAATCTGCGTTTTCTTGTTCAGATTCAGATATGCAATTCTGACCAGCTTATTCAGTATTTCAGCTCTGGTAGCACTTGTACCTATCCCGCTTCCCTTTATCTGGGCACGCAAATCCTCGTCCTCTATCAGCTGACCGGCGTTTTCCATAGCCAGAATCATGGAGCCTGAATTATATCTTTTGGGCGGTGCAGTCTCTCCCATCCTGATGACGAAATCATCAACACCAAGCTTTGTTCCCTTCCTTATTCCACTTATAATTTCAAGCATATCCTTTCCAAGTTCCTGTTCAGGAGTATCTCCGTCAGCACCCTCGTCCCGTTCTCCGTCCTTTCCTTCATTCAGATTTCGATCCTGGTTTGTTCTGTCACGGTTTACGTTCGACACCTTAAGCCAGCCTTCGTTTTCAAGGGCCTTGAAATTTGCAAAAAATTTTTCATCTCCGATTCCGACTGTAAGCGTTACTTTTCTGTAAATTGCCGCAGGATAAAAAATGCTCAGAAAACGTCGGCAAATCAGTTCATATACCTTTGCGCTCAGGGGCTTGAGCTGATTCAGATTGCCAAAGCCCTGTCCTGTCGGAATAATTGCATAATGGTCCGTAATCTGTTTATCATTTACATACTTGGTCTTTGCAATATTCTTGTATGTACCCAATTCCAGCGCTTCCTCTGCAAACGGTCTCATCTTCTCAAAGTTCTTAAGTCCGGCGATGTTCTTATGAATCTCCTTTGCTACTGCTGTAGAAAGGACTCTTGCATCGGTTCGCGGATAAGTTACAAGTTTTTTTTCATAAAGCTCCTGAATGATGTTCAGTGTCTCATCAGGGCTGATTTTAAAAAGCTTTGAGCATTCATTCTGTGCCTCGGCAAGATTGAACAGCAGCGGCGGATTCTTTGTCTCCTTCTTCTTTTCAACGTTCAGTACTTCACCGGTAAGGTTATCAAAGTCGGATGCCCTGTAACCTGAAATCTGTGCATTGCTTTCCTGTGCATTCTGTCCGTCTGACGTCTTTGCCGATGTCTTTCCATACTGGTTTTCATATATAATATCTTCAGGATTTTTTCCGCTGACCTCCCCAATCATCTGTTTAGCGGTCTCAAGCTCTTTAAAACCGTTCTCCTTGTACATATACGGAGTGTTGTAATACTTTGAACCCTCAACAGCCTTAAACTCACAGGACAGATAAACCTTCCCGTCGGAACCGTTACCCTGATTTTCCGCAGTACTTTCGTCTGAGCCGTTTCCCTGATTTTTCACGGTACTTCCATCCGAACCGTTACCCTGATTTTTCACGGTACTTTCGTCTGACCCGTTTCCTGTGCCAACTGATTCCGTCATATTACTGTCCGGTCTGTTGTCCAAGGGCTGTGCTGCCGTGGCGGCAGTATCCGCGTTTAAATGATCGGCATCTGTCCCTGCCGTAGACGTGCTTTTTGAATGTCCTGCAAGGTCTACACCTGCCAAAACCCTGTAAAACGGTGTCTTTACAAAGCTCCTGATTTCTCTCTCCCGTCGAACAACCATTCCGAGCACACAGGTCATGACACGGCCTACCGAAATAGCGCCCCCCTTTGTTTCACCCAGAAAGCTTCTGACATTATATCCGTACTTTAATGTAAGTACGCGAGAGAAATTGATTCCCATCAGATAGTCTTCCTTTGCACGCAGATATGCGGCATCTGACAGATTGTCATATTCCGAAAGCGGTTTTGCCTCACGTATTCCACGCAGCACTTCCTCCTCCGTCTGCGAATCAATCCATACACGCCGTTTATCCTTGGTGTCAGGCACCTGTGCCATGGTATCGACCAGCCTGTAAATATATTCACCCTCACGTCCTGAGTCTGTACATACATATATTCTTGTTACATCAGGTCTGTTCAGAAGCCCCCTGACAATATTGAACTGTTTTGAAACGTCAGGTATTACTTCATATTTGAACTCATCCGGCAAAAAAGGTATGGTATCAAGACTCCACTTTTTCAGTGCAGCGTCATATACTTCCGGATAGCTCATCGTCACAAGATGTCCGACGCACCACGTCACAACGCTTGTCTCTGATTCCAGATATCCGTCTCTTTTTGTAAAATTATCCTTCAGTGCCTTCGCAAATTCATTTGCCACACTTGGTTTTTCCGCTATAAATAAAGATTTACCCATTAAAACTCCAACTTTCTAAATAAGTGCTGTCCTGCGACCATCCGAAACATATTCAAAATCGGTACTGTTCTCAGGCCGTCCGAAACATATTCAAAATCGGTACCGTTCTCAGCCCATAACCCAACTGTTTTTAAGCGCTTCAGAACCGCCGGTTAAACCGATAATCATGTAGTCGAATTCACGAAAACCGACAGTAAAATTCCAAATACCACAATCATTCCGGGAACTATCATTTTTATCAGCATTCTTCGTCGATTATAATTTCTGTCATCGACCGTCATTTCTTTAGATCCGTTCACAGGCTCTTCCTTCACTTTAAAAATCTGCCCCCTGCTTTCTGTAACGCCCTGCCTGCGGGCGTTTCTTAATTCTGCCAGCACTGCCGCAAAGCATTCGTCATCCATGTCATCACCGTCATAGATGACCCCACATGAAGGACACTTCTTCTGTGTCTCATGCATCGCCTGACCGCAGGCACCGCACCTGTAAGTGTCATTCAGCCTGTGACGTCTGCTTCTCCCCAGTTCTTCCAGTTTTTCAATCTGAATATCTATGCCTTCGTCCTTATTTAATATTGCTTCAATGTCGGGCGATTCTTTAATTTTGTCTGAAATTAATTTCATTCCGGCACTCCTCTCTCTTCCGGTATAAAACAGTAACAAATTTGAATATACACAGTTATTGTACCATATCTGTAAAACAATATCCACCGGTTTTTCTGAGATGAACCGCTTGACGTTTTTTTCCCCTAAGTATATATTTATTGTTGAGATGGTTATAATGATGAAGTATGTTGGCTGTTACTACTCCCGTTTCAGACAAGGTCCGTTCAAGGATCATTTTCCGTTACTATTCACAGTCTGTCCAAAACGCATTCATAAGCCCTGCCTGCTGCGCAGTCAGTCGCCGTTTCACGGCTTGAAGCTTATTCATGTGTTTTGTCCAGCCTCCATAGTCAGATAATAATATCCACAAGCACGGAAGCAAGCTTCCGGCTTGTGTTTATTATTATCTGACTGTGAATAGTAACCATTTTCCAAATGACCGGACTTATACGCAGAATGCTTTCATTTCTACCAATAACTACGGCGCAATGAAACAATCTGTATCGTTAGTGAGTGGTAAATGCTGCTTTTATCACTCACATCACCACATTTCATAATAAATGGTTAAGAAAACAATAAAAGGATTAATTTATCCGGAAAGGATTATTATGACACCACAGGAACAGAATTTTACAAATCTGACGACAGGGCTTAAAGAAAAGCTCAGCCTTCGACAGATGGAAGGCTACTTTTACAACACAAGTGAGGATGCGGTTAAAGAAATACTCGATATGATTCCGGCAGGCTCTACCGTTGCATACGGCGGATCGGTTACCCTGACACAGATTGGTCTTCTGAAGCTTCTAAGAGAGTCTGACCGTACCGTATATGACCGTCCCATGACCGGAGAAGGATATGATGAATACTACAGAAATGCTGTCAGCTGCGACTATTTCCTGATGAGTACAAATGCAATAACCTTTGACGGCGTACTCGTAAATACCGACGGCGCAGGGAATCGTGTAGCACCCATGATTCACGGTCCCAGGCATGTCATCATAGTTGCCGGCGTCAATAAGCTCTGCCCTTCACTTGACTCAGCTCTTGACCGCGTGAGCAACATCGCCGCACCACCCAACTGTGTCAGACTTAAGCGTGACACTCCCTGTGCCAGATTCGGACGCTGCACAGAATGTTTTTCGCCGGACAGCATTTGTTCAAATACTGTCATCACGCGTCGTTCACATACTCCGGGCAGAATGAAAATTGTTCTCATCAATGAAACCCTGGGATTCTGAATGACAGCGACATTTTCCTTATAAGTCATTTACAGTCAAAAAAAGACCCGCGCTCTGAAGCAGTGCCGTAATATCAGAATGGCATTGCTGATAAAGCCGGGTCTTTTTGAAATATGCCACGCAGCCATTCATCGCTGTCAGGCAGTATGAAGCTTAGTTTATGTATTGTGCCGTGTCTTTTGTAATCTGCCGGGTAACATAAAGCCCGGTTCATGTATTTTGTACGTTCTCCATAGCCGGAGAATATCATTCGCCGGCTCGCATGCAAGCTAACAGCTTGCTTACAGTTACTATTCACAGTTGGGTGATAATGAACACAAGCCTGAAGCTTGCTTCAAGGCTTGCGTGCATTATCACCCAACTATGGAGGCTGGACAAAACACATGAAATAAGCTTTCAGCTGCGTAGCAGCGTCTGACTGCGTAGCAGGCAGGGCTTATGAATGTGTTTCGGACAGACTGTGAATA
>JAZLIK010000115.1:0-42813 GCA_045617345.1 Lachnospiraceae bacterium
TTGTATTTGTACTTGTATTTGTACTTGTATTTGTACTTGTATTTGTACTTGTATTTGTACTTGTATTTGTACTTGTACTTGTATTTGTTTCTGTATTTCTATTTGTTTTTCGGTTCTTTTTTACAGGTCATTCCCATTGTACCTTTTCTTTACAATGAACGGACTGATATGTGTACCGCGCTTTCTCGGTTCTGCACTTCCCGGTTCCGCACTTACTGTTCGTTCCACGTTTCCGGTCTTTTCATCGTTTCCCGGTTCTGCTCTTACTGTTCGTTCCTCATTTCCGGTCTTTTCATCGCTTCCCGGTTCTGCTCTTACTGTTCGCCGCTCGCTTTTTCGGTTTTTTCATCGCTTCCCGGTTCCGGTATTTCTCTTTTTGGTTTCCATTGCAGCTCCTATGCCTGTCAGTGCAATGCCTGCAATCGCTGCTGCCACCTGTGCTATCCATAAATCTCCGCCGTCGATGCCTCCGTTTATCCAGAACACTCTTGCAGCTTCAATAATAGTCACCACCAGCAAAACAATGCCTGTTTTCATGACTGTATTAACCTTCAGATATTTCCAGAGAACAATCACGCCCACAACCATTAAAATTATCGGTAATAACGAAATTGCAAATATGAAGAATTCTCCGACTGACATGCTTCCGATAAATATGCACGCAAGCATCATAAAGAACAGTATAACGTCCACTGTCAGTATAAACAACAGTTTTTTGTTTTTCAGATAACTTTTTATCGGCTCGCAGTTCACTACAATCGGTAAAAAGACCACCGACAGGCCAAACAGCACCGACGAGGCAGCTATCATAAAGAAACCGCCGTGCGAATATATGCTGCAGACTCCCAAAAGCAGTATCAGGCTGGCCGTAAAACTTCCGATTGTCCATAAAAATCTGTGATCCGAAACCATAAACGGAACCACAAGCAGTGATGCTACGACCAAAAGACTTGACAACACTATGAAGAACCATGTTAATCCGTAACCCGTTGCCAGATTTACCACAAGACAAATCAGCACCGGTATCATGAGGATACCTGCCATAATCGAGCCGGCTACCATGCTTTTTCTTTTATACTTTTTTGACTGACGTTCTATGACGCCTTCACATTCGCTTTCAAGCCTGCTGTCAAACTCCCTGTTCTGAAGCGAGCAGAACATTTGTCTGCATTCGCCGCAGCTTTCCAGGTGACTGCGAACATATTCTTTACTTGCATCGCTGCATACCTCATCAACAACAAGAGGAAGCAGATCACGAACCATTTCACATTCTTTATTCATTTGAATCCATCCTTTCCTTAATCTTCAGTCTGGCGCGATGATAAGTGACTCGCGCCCAGTTTTCGGTTTTTCCGAACAGTATTCCTATTTTTTCAAAAGGCAGCTCACCAAAGGTTCGCAGCTGGAATACTTCTTTGTAAGGTTCTTCGAGTGAATGCAGCACCATATGTATCTTAAATGATAAATCTTCGTCTTCTATTTCACTTGCGATATCTTCTCCGGATTCGATATCGGGTGGCATTTCCGTGAATCTCTTTCTGCGACGCATTTCGTCGGTAAAAAGATTTTTCGCTATTGCACAAAGCCATGTGAGCTCCTTCGATTTTTCCTGAAATGCCGATTTACCATCCGCGTGCATCGCTTTGTAAAACGTATCCTGTGTAATATCCTCTGCCATATGCTTATCTCTGCATAGGGTAATCACATATGAATAAACCTGCATATAATAGGCCTTGTACATATTCTCGATGTCCATTACTTATCATCACCTCCTTTCGATTTCGTGGATTAGACGGACGAAAATCCGTTTCGTTACAAAAAAAATGAAAAAATTTTTACATTTTTCAAAAATTGTTTTTACTCATTTTTTCGCCCGGTCA
The DNA here is from genome assembly GCA_045617345.1 of Lachnospiraceae bacterium. Lineage (GTDB taxonomy): Bacteria > Bacillota > Clostridia > Lachnospirales > Lachnospiraceae > RUG11977. The sequence goes on from JAZLIK010000115.1 coordinate 1,881, forward strand.
GATAATACACGGCTAACCTGTCAGTTCATTACTTATGCTTTAAAACACATCAACCTTATGCCACAATACTACCAAAGGAGCCGATGTTCCACAAGTGAAAAAATGTTAATATGACTTTAGTCATGGTTACTGTTCACCACAGCCCCCCTCAAAAAAGAAGACCGGTGGTTCAAAAATGAACCATCGGCCCTCTTTTTTATGAATAGTATCTTTATATTTTCCTGCGATTAAAAAATCAGCACCGTTTTATTTTAATTCAATGCAGGGATTTTTACCATTGATTATTTCAGATTTTTAGCACTCTGAAGGAACTGCTCAAAGGCTTCGGCACGAGCGCTGTCCGCAGCATTATAAAATACATAGAAGTAGTTGATAAATCTTGATTTATTGTTATAAACAACACATATCTGAACTTCCATCTCATTTCCTTCAAACACTATCTTGGAAGAGTATCTTCTTCCCTCCACATCGTCAAGTGTAAAAATAACCTTTTCGGGAGGAACAGCCGATGCTCCTTCATAATTTGAGCTAATAGATTCAAGCATTGCTGACGCATACTCATCCGAAAGCTCGTCTACCTCATCAAGCGTTACAACCTCACGCTCCGCGTAAAGGTTCATCCACCAGCCGACCTTTGTTGGATCGTTATCGAAATCTTCAGATCCGCTGTCTTCTGCTCCGCCGTACCAGTATGCGTACTCGTTATACACAGAGTCGTAATCATAATTCAAAAAATTGTTCAAAACATCCGGAATTTCGAAAGAAAAACCACCTATTGCAATGCGTGAATCGCCAATCTTTCCGCATATGTTGTCATTGCTGTCAGCTGCCTTGGCAATTTCTATCAGCTTCCTGATATCCGAATCCACATCCTCCTGTCTTGATGCTTTTCCCTGAACGAAAATGAAAATAATCATGTTGTCAACATCATTATGAACCAGGATTGCATCTGTCACAATTTCCGATGCAGCCTTTATAGGACCTTCTCTGTAACAGTCACCGCGTGCACGTCCCTTGTAGGTAACTCTGCCCGCCTGATATCCTCCGACATTAACAAATTCTTTGTTAATTCTTTCACTTTCCTGGAGATTCATATCGATTGAACTGAATGAAACATCCCAATAATCGGCAATCTGGTCAAAAGCTTCCTCAAACCCAAGATCCTTTATCTGGGTAATCTGTGTTGAATCAGTTCCGGGTGCATAATACATTCTGATAATAGATTTGCCCAATGCCTCAAATGTAAGGCCCATTCCGACATATTCATCCTTACGCTTATATCCTTCGGGAATAGAAAAATTGACTCCTCCGACATTGTACTGTTCAAGAGCTGAAGTATCGGCTTCCGTTACTGTTTTATCGGTTCCCACTGTATTTTTACCTTCTGTTCCGGACTTATCAGAATCATCTATAATTACCGGATCCTGCGATTTATCAGACTCGGAAGTTGAAACCGGTGTTCCGGTATTATCTATATTCACAGCCCCGGCATTGTCATTCTTCCCGCATGAACAAAGAGCCAGCACCATACAAACACATAACAACATTGCTATTTTTCTTCTCATACATCCTCCTTTTAATGCCGCACCACGACAAATAAATATGTCCCTTAACGTTACTATTCACTTCCCGGTCAAAACATTCATAAAGCGCGCCACAAAATCATTGGTGAATAGTAACCATTTAACATATCATAACACTGCTACTTTTATTTTACCATTAACTCTCTTTCGGGTAAACAGACTATACTATTCAATTTCCGCTTTTATTTTGCAGATTCCGCAAAACAAAGCCGGTCATCCTGCTTTTCCCGTCACTGTTATCATATTCTATCGATAATTATTAAGTGTCATGCTGTCCGCAACTTCATCGAAGGCCGCCGAGTATTCGCTTCCTTCATCATAGAATGATGTCAGAACCACAAGAAATCTGTCTTTAATATTATTAACTACAAGCATCTTGCATTCTGTAGGCACTTCATTCACCACTGCATTGCAGGTAAATCTGATTCCGTCCATGTCGTCAACGCGAATTTTCTCAATGTCAGATACGGTGCATCCGCTCATAAACATTCCCAGAAGGTCGCCCACATTACCGTCAAGTGTATCAACTATTGATGCAAATTCTTCCTGAGTAAATACGCTTCTGACCGCAAACACATTTAACCAGTTGTTCTTTTCGTTGGCAAGGTACCGGTTGATGTCAAATCCGCCCATACCTCCCATGATGCCGCCAAAGCCTCCGGGTATCATGCCTGCTCCGCCGAAATCACCGGGAATACCGGCTGCATCACCAAATTCCGCACCGGCAGTATCATTGCCATTCTCTCCGGCAAATCCGGCCTGTGCATCTGTCGCTCCGCCGGCAGAGAAGTCCATTCCTTCGGGGATTCCACCGAAACCGCCCATGGGAAGCCCCATCGGTATGCCTAAGCTTTCCATCCTCGACGCTAAGTTCATCAGCAGAACCATTCCCGAACCGAGGCTTCTGCAAAGTCCTTCACTGGCACCATAGCAGTAAGTATAGCTTTCCTCGTAGTTATCATAACTGCATTCGAGAAGGTCGCCCCATATTTCCGGTATACTGAATCCAAAACCGCCGTTTTCTATATAATAGTTTCCGTAGAGTGCCGGATTTTTTTCTGCGGGTGCTCCAACGGCTGATGCAGTCGTCAGCATTGACGAAAGCTGTTTATCAACACTGTCATATTTTCCTGTTTTGCACAAGCCAACAATGACCACAACAGTGTTATCGATATCATCATATATGCACACTGTCTCGAGCGAAGCTTCTACAAGGTTGCGCACAGGTCCTTCCCTGTAGCAGTCACCGTTGGCGATACCTTTATATGAAATCTTTCTGCCCGCGAAACCGGCAACAGTAACGGTTTCATCAGCTGTAAGCTCATAATTCTTCAGATATTCCCCTACAAAGCGCTCCTCGAAGAGACTGTCTTTTTCACCGTCCGCAAAGGCTTCCGGATTCTCAAGATATCCGATGTTTTCGGCATTGTCATAGTAGAAGCATCTCAGCATTGACGAGTCGGCAGTCGATTCATAGGTCAGTCCTGCGCCGACGTAAACGGCTTTCTTTTTAAACGAAGCAGGTACTTCAACCTGAATTCCCCCTAAATTTACCAGGTTTTCGGGATTTGCGGTCACTGTACCGTCAGTAGCGGATGTGTCTGCTCCGACAGCATTGTTACCTGATATCTCTTTTCCGGCATCCCCACTGTTAGCTTTTGAAGCAGTGGCATCGCTCCGGCTGCCGTCTGCGTTTCCTTCGCCGGCACCCGTTCCCTCACCATTGTTATTTACCTGTTCAACATCGGAATCGTCTCCGAGTCCGGGAAAAAGCTTTTCATCCTCATTGTTGTTTCCACATGCAAAAAGGCACAGTGAAAAAGCAAGCAATATACATAATAAAAACTGTCTGTTTATTCTACTCTTCATTAATTTACCTCATTCATCATTACTGTTATTACTATTCACATTCCGTCCAAAATTATGTCCTGACAGGGCGCATTATTGAAAGAAAAACCTCCCCTATAAAACAGGGGAGGTCAAAATACTAATTACTGCTCGTCATCGGGTGCAAATTCTCCGCCCTCATAATCATCAATATACTCTTTATCTTCTGCTTCGTCATCTGAATACTCTAAATCATCAACATATTCGTTGGAATCCTCATAGTACTCCTCGCCGTCCTGTTTGTCACCAAGGCCCTTCTTTGCTGAGCTGTTGAAGGCCTCATACTGCTTGTTTGCAGCACGGGCTGCTTCAAACTCCGCATCGGTACTGAGGTGTACGGTACGATATGTCTTCATACCTGTACCTGCAGGAATCAGCTTACCGATGATAACGTTCTCCTTGAGACCGATAAGCGGATCGATCTTTCCGCGGCATGCTGCTTCTGTAAGAACCTTTGTGGTCCCCTGGAAGGATGCTGCCGACAGGAATGAATTCGTAGCAAGAGCTGCCTTTGTGATACCAAGCATAACTTCCTTGATTTCAGCGGGCTTCTTGCCTTCTGCAAGCATCTTCTCATTCTCATCAAGTACCTCGAAGAGATCAACCATGCTGCCGGGAAGGAAGCTTGTGTCTCCGTTCTCTTCAACACGAACCTTCTTCAGCATCTGACGAACGATAACCTCGATATGCTTATCATTGATTTCAACACCCTGCAGTCTGTATACACGCTGTACTTCCTGAATCATGTAATCCTGAACTGCACGAAGTCCCTTGATCTTCAGTATATCGTGAGGATTTACAGAACCTTCGGTAAGCTCATCACCTGCCTCAAGAATCTGACCGTCCTGAACCTTAATACGTGAACCGTAAGGAATGAGATATGCCTTTGTCTCTACGCCGTCCTCATCCTGACGAGTGATAACAACTTCTCTCTTTTTCTTGGTATCCCTGATCTGAACTGTTCCGCCGAACTCTGCAATGATTGCAAGTCCCTTAGGCTTACGAGCCTCGAAAAGTTCCTCGACACGGGGAAGACCCTGTGTAATATCATCACCTGCAACACCACCGGTATGGAATGTACGCATGGTAAGCTGTGTACCGGGCTCACCGATAGACTGTGCAGCAATAATACCTACTGCTTCGCCGACCTGAACAGGCTCACCTGTTGCCATGTTCGCACCGTAACACTTAGCACATATTCCAAGATGTGACTTACAGGTAAGAACCGTACGAATCTTGAGCTTCGCATCAAAGCCTTTTTCCTTAATCTCTTTGATGTTCATGATTCTTTCAGCTCTCTTGGGTGTAATCATGTGATTCTTCTTTACGATAACTTCACCGTTATCATCACAGATTGTTTCACATGAAAAACGTCCTGTAATACGCTCCTTAAGTGCTTCAATAACCTCCTTGCCGTCTGCAAAGGTCTTAATCTCCATTCCCGGAATCTCTTCGGCTCCTTCACAGCAGTCATTCTCACGAATAATCTGATCCTGTGATACATCTACCAGACGACGTGTCAGGTAACCTGAGTCTGCTGTACGAAGAGCTGTATCCGAAAGACCCTTACGTGCACCGTGAGCGGAAATGAAGTACTCCAGTACGTCAAGACCTTCACGGAAGTTAGCCTTGATAGGAAGTTCGATAGTCTTACCTGATGTATCCGCCATCAGACCACGCATACCGGCCAGCTGCTTAATCTGCTTTTCTGAACCACGGGCTCCTGAGTCAGCCATCATGTAAATATTATTGTATTTATCAAGACCTTCCATAAGCTTCTTGGTAATTTCATCATCTGCCTTTTTCCATGTCTCGATAACTGTCTTATAACGCTCTTCATCGGTAAGAAGACCACGACGGAACTTCTTGCTGATGGTATCAACGGTAGCCTCGGCATCTGCAATGATATCCTTCTTTGCTGCGGGAACGGTCATGTCCGAAATGGAAACCGTCATGGCAGCTCTGGTCGAATACTTATAACCGAGTGACTTGATGGCATCAAGTGTCTCAGCTGTCTTTGTAGCTCCGTGATTATTTATACACTTTTCAAGGATTCCCTTGAGCTGCTTCTTCTTTACGAGGAAGTCAATCTCAAGATCAAGGTACTTCTCCTTGTCCGATCTGTCAACATAGCCAAGATCCTGTGAAATAGCCTCATTCAGAATGAGACGTCCGAGTGTGGTATCCAGAATCTTTGTAATCTTCTCGCCTGTTGCAGTCCAGATACCCTCGCGGCGAACCTTAATGGGTGCCTGGAGTGTAATGAAGCCGTTCTCATATGCGAGAATTGCTTCCGACATATTCTTATAGAATGAGCCGGCGCCCTTATCGTCTTCCTTAAGCAGTGTCAGATAGTAAATACCGAGAACCATATCCTGTGAAGGAACGGCAACGGGACCACCGTCTGAAGGCTTTAACAGGTTGTTGGGTGAAAGCATGAGGAATCTGGCCTCAGCCTGTGCCTCAACCGAAAGAGGAAGATGGACAGCCATCTGGTCACCATCGAAGTCTGCATTGAATGCCGTACATACAAGAGGGTGAAGCTTGATAGCCTTACCTTCAACAAGTATGGGCTCAAATGCCTGAATACCGAGTCTGTGCAGTGTAGGTGCACGGTTCAGCATAACAGGATGTTCACGAATAACCTCCTCAAGGATATCCCATACAGCGGGCTGAAGCTTCTCAACCATCTTCTTTGCCTGCTTGATATTGCTTGCAATTCCGCGTGCTGCAAGCTCCTTCATAACGAAAGGCTTAAACAGCTCGATAGCCATCTCCTTGGGCAGACCGCACTGATAAATCTTCAGTTCGGGACCAACGACGATAACTGAACGTCCTGAGTAGTCTACACGCTTACCAAGGAGGTTCTGACGGAAACGGCCCTGCTTACCCTTTAACAGATCTGAAAGTGACTTCAGCGATCTGTTACCGGGGCCTGTAACGGGACGTCCGCGACGGCCGTTATCGATAAGTGCATCAACAGCCTCCTGAAGCATACGCTTCTCGTTACGAACGATGATATCGGGGGTTCCGAGTGAAAGCAGCTTCTTTAATCTGTTGTTTCTGTTAATGATACGACGATAGAGATCGTTCATATCAGATGTTGCGAATCTTCCGCCGTCCAGCTGAACCATGGGACGGATGTCGGGAGGAAGTACGGGGATGGCTGTAAGAACCATCCACTCAGGCTTGTTGTTCGACTCTCTGAATGCCTCAAATACATCAAGTCTCTTGATGATTCTTGCGCGCTTCTGACCTGTTGAATTTTCAAGCTCTTTGTGAAGCTCTTCACAATCTCTCTCAAGATCAATCTTCTTTAAGAGTTCGAGAATAGCCTCTGCACCCATTCCTACACGGAAAGAGCCTTCAGACCACTGTGAACGTGCCTCGTTATACTCATACTCACTCAAAATCTGCTTGAACTCCAGATTTGTTGTTCCGGGATCAAGTACTATATATGATGCAAAGTAAAGAACCTTTTCAAGATTTCTGGGTGAAATATCAAGGATAAGTCCCATACGGCTGGGGATACCCTTAAAATACCAGATATGTGATACGGGTGCTGCAAGCTCGATATGTCCCATTCTTTCACGACGAACCGATGCCTTTGTAACTTCAACGCCACATCTGTCACAGATAATGCCCTTGAAACGAATCTTTTTATATTTACCGCAATGACATTCCCAGTCCTTGGTGGGTCCGAAAATCTTCTCGCAGAAAAGTCCGTCACGCTCAGGCTTTAATGTACGGTAGTTAATTGTCTCCGCACGCTTAACCTCGGCTCTTGACCATTCACGGATTTTCTCGGGAGAAGCCAGCCCGATACGGATAGCTTCATAATTTATATCCTTGACAGCATCCATGTTTAAATCTAAAGACATAATTTCATGCTCCCTTCAAAATCTATCTGTAGTATTCATTATTCTTCATCGCCCAGATTCTCTTCCGGGTAATCTGAATACATTTCCTCATCATCGGTATAAGAATCGTACATACCGTCCTGTTCGTTTTCAAGGTCAACCTCTGAATATCCGGCCTCGGCATAATCATCATTCTGATAATCATTTGTGTATTCGTCGTTGCCCTCACGCCAGGTGTTTCCGTCATCGTTGCCGTAGTCAACATCCTCTGTCATCTTGACCTCCTGACCGTTCTCATCAAGAACGGTAACATCAAGAGCAAGTGACTGAAGCTCCTTAAGAAGTACCTTGAAGGACTCGGGAACACCGGGTTTACTGATGTTCTCACCCTTTACGATAGCTTCGTAGGTCTTGATACGACCGGTCACATCATCCGACTTCACAGTCAGAATCTCCTGAAGTACATGAGATGCACCGTATGCTTCAAGAGCCCAAACCTCCATTTCACCGAAACGCTGTCCGCCGAACTGAGCTTTACCACCCAGAGGCTGCTGTGTTACGAGTGAGTAAGGTCCGATTGAACGTGCATGAATCTTATCATCAACAAGGTGATGCAGCTTCAGATAATGCATGAATCCGATTGTAACGGCACCGTCAAAGTACTCACCGGTACGACCGTCACGAAGTCTGACCTTACCGTCACGGTTGATGGGAACACCTTCCCACTGTTTACGGTAATCCTGATTGTTAATCAGGTAATCCATTGTCTCTTTATCGATATGGTCCTTATATTTCTTCTCAAAATCCTCGATAGGAGTATTTACATAATCGTTTGCCATCTCGAGGGTATCCATGATATCAAACTCATCGGCACCGTCAAATACAGGTGTTGCAATATTAAATCCGAGAACCTTTGCGGCAAGTGAAAGGTGAATCTCAAGAACCTGTCCGATGTTCATACGTGAAGGTACGCCCAACGGGTTAAGCACGATGTCAAGAGGTCTTCCGTTCGGAAGGAAAGGCATATCTTCAACGGGAAGTACACGTGAAACTACACCCTTGTTACCATGACGACCGGCCATCTTATCACCGACCTGAATCTTTCTCTTCTGGGCAATATAAATACGTACAGTCTGATTTACGCAGGGAGGCATCTCATCTCCGTTGTCACGGGTAAATACCTTTGCGTCAACAATGATACCATACTCACCGTGAGGAACACGGAGTGATGTATCACGTACTTCACGTGCCTTCTCACCGAAAATGGCACGGAGAAGCTTCTCCTCGGGAGTGAGGTCTGTCTCACCCTTCGGTGTAACACGTCCTACAAGAATATCACCGGCGCGAACCTCTGCCCCGATACGGATAATACCGCGCTCGTCCAGATCCTTCAGTGCATCGTCACCGACACCTGAAATATCACGTGTAATTTCCTCAGGTCCGAGCTTTGTATCTCTGGCCTCTACCTCATACTCCTCGATATGTACCGAAGTATAAACATCCTCAGCCACAAGTCTTTCGCTGAGCAGAACGGCATCCTCGTAGTTGTAACCTTCCCATGTCATGAATCCGATCAGAGGGTTGGTTCCGAGTGCAAGCTCGCCCTTGTCTGTAGAAGGACCGTCAGCAATAACCTGACCTTCATTTACATGCTCACCCTTGTCAACAATAGGTCTCTGGTTGATGCAGGTACCCTGGTTGCTTCGTGTGAACTTGATAAGCTTATATTCGCTTCTGGTTCCGTCATCATTCTTGATAACAATCTGTGTAGCCGTTGATTTCTCAACCTTTCCGGACTTCTTTGCAAGTACGCAGACACCTGAGTCAACAGCTGTCTTGGCTTCCATACCTGTTCCGACTACGGGAGCCTGGCTTCTCAGAAGGGGAACTGCCTGACGCTGCATGTTTGATCCCATGAGGGCACGGTTTGCATCATCGTTCTCAAGGAAGGGAATAAGTGCTGTAGCTACAGAGAATACCATCTTGGGAGATACGTCCATAAGGTCAATCTTGGACTTTAAGAACTGTGATGTATCCTCCTTAAAACGTCCTGAAACGTTGTTGTTTACAAAATGTCCGTCAGCATCAAGGGGTTCGTTAGCCTGAGCTACGACGAATTTGTCCTCCTCGTCGGCTGTCAGATAAATAACTTCATCGGTAACCTTCGGGTTTGTCGGGTCTGATTTATCAACCTTACGATAAGGAGCCTCTACGAAACCATACTCATTGATTCTTGCATAAGATGCCAGTGAGTTGATAAGTCCGATGTTAGGCCCTTCGGGTGTCTCGATAGGGCACATTCTTCCGTAATGTGAATAGTGAACGTCTCGAACTTCGAAGCTCGCACGGTCACGTGACAAACCGCCGGGACCGAGTGCCGAAAGTCTTCTCTTATGGGCAAGCTCACCGAGAGGATTGTGCTGGTCCATAAACTGTGACAGCTGTGAACTTCCGAAGAATTCCTTTACCGCAGCTGTAACAGGCTTAATATTAATAAGTGTCTGAGGGCTGACGCCGTCCAGATCCTGAGTGGTCATTCTTTCACGTACTACTCTCTCCATTCTGGAAAGACCGATACGGTACTGGTTCTGAAGCAGCTCGCCGACAGCTCTGATACGTCTGTTTCCGAGATGATCGATATCATCCTTGTTTCCTACGCCATACTCAAGATGAATATTGTAGCTGACGGAAGCAAAAATATCTTCCTTGGTAATGTGCTTGGGAACAAGAAGATTTATGTTACGCTTAATGGCATCCTTTAATTCATCGGGATCGCTGTACTCATCAAGCAGCTTCTTCAATTCGGGGTAATAAACAGGCTCTGTAACACCGAGTTCTTCCTTTACCTCGTCTGTGCACTCAAAAGGTACGTGACATGCAAGGTCAACAGCCATATTGGAAATAACCTTCACATCATGATCTTCCGAACGTACAAGGATAGAGAATACAGCGGCATTCTGAATTTCATCCGCAAGCTTCTCTGTAATAACATCACCGGCACCTGCAATAATCTCACCCGTCTCGGAGTTAACTACATCCTCAGCCAGACGGAAGCCGACAACACGACGGCGGAGTGCAAGCTTTTTATTGAACTTGTATCTGCCGACCTTTGCCAGATCGTAACGTCTGACATCGAAGAACATAGCCTTTACAAGTGAATCAGCGCTTTCAACCGATACAGGCTCACCGGGACGAAGCTTTTTGTAAAGCTCCTTTAAACCGCCCTCATGACTGTCCTCCTCGGCAACCTCCGCAGGCTCCTTCTCAAGAGAAGCAAGAATCTTGGGCTCCTCGCCGAACATTTCAAGAAGCTGGGTCTTTGTGCCGATACCGAGTGCACGAAGAAAAACGGTAATGGGTACCTTACGGTTACGATCGACACGTACATAGAATACGTCATTGGGATCTGTCTCATATTCAAGCCATGCTCCACGGCTGGGAATAACCGTACATGCATAAAGCTTCTTTCCAAGCTTATCATGTGAAATCTCATAATAGATACCGGGTGAACGAACCAGCTGGCTGACGATAACTCGCTCTGCTCCGTTGATAACGAATGTTCCCGTATCTGTCATAATGGGGAAGTCACCCATGTAAATCTCGTTGTCCTTAATGACATCCTCATCCTCTTTATTACGAAGTCTAACCTTCACCTTCAAGGGTGCTGCATATGTAGCATCGCGTTCCTTGCATTCCTCTATAGAGTACTTGATTTCATCCCTGCAGAGCTGGAAGCCGATAAACTCGAGACTGAGTTTATTGTTATAGTCTTCGATGGGAGAAATGTCCCTGAATACCTCATTGAGTCCTTCCTCCAAAAACCAGTTGTAGGAATTCTTCTGAACTTCAATAAGGTTGGGCATCTCCAGTACTTCCTTCTGCCTCGAGTAACTCATTCGCACGCCCTTGCCAACCTTGACCGGACGTATCCTGTTCTTTTCAATCATTGACGTTGTCACTCCCTTGAATTTAGTATTGGTAAAAACTAAAAAAATGCTTTGCAATATTTCAAAACTATGGTATAATTAATACAAATGGGCATAGTTTTAGACAGTAATGCACTATTCATAGTAACATTAAAGATGCAAGTTGTCAAGCAAAATTTTTGACTGTTTTTTTTATTTTTCCGACTATTTCTTTTTTCAGATTTATTTTTATGATTAAAAAAGCCATCCGAATCACTGTGATTCAGATGGCTTTTTTGTAAGCAATTAATAACAACACGTCAAACGTTCGTTTTGTCCGGCATCGACAACAGAAATCGTGCTGTGAATAGCCGTGGAAAAATTAATTCTTCCGTTAATAGAGCTGCTGTCGAAACTTTACTTATTGATTGTTTTCACAAGGACCATGCTGCCATTTTCGTAAGTATAGAACTTCGTATAATCCGGATAATCATAAACCGCTTCCGACGTCACACCGTTTACATACGTAATTGTTAACGTATAATCGGAGTATACATAATAGTCTTCTACCAGAACCTCATCCTCATATGTACTGGTACAAGTATACTTCGGATATTTATAAAATTCTTTAACAACCTTTCCGTCCACATATTTTGAGCTTACCGTATGTCCATCGGTATATTCAAAAAAATCTTCGATAAGAACCCCATTTTCATATGTTCTGGTGCAGGTATATTTCGAATACTCATAAACCCATTTAACAAGCTTTCCGTCCTCATATTTTGCTCTCGACGTATGCCCATCGGTATATTCATAATAAGCCTCGACCAGAATCTCATTCACATACGTACTGGTACAAATATACTCTGAACATTCATAAATTGACTCAGATTTTTTCCCGTCCACATACTTTACACTCGACATATGCCCATCGGTATATTCATAATAATCTTCGACCAGAACCTCATTCACATACGTTCTGGTACAGGTATACTCAGGGTATTCATAAAATTTTTTAACAATCTTTCCATTCTCATATGTAACTGTACAGGTATAATCCTCAAACCTGGAAACGCGTTCCAAAATTGTACCGCGTGCCGTATAAAAGGCATCTGATGATATATCGTTAGTGTAAAGCTTACCGTTCTCAAGGTTGATTCCGGTAATCATTCCGTCATCGTCAACATTATAATAGAGTACTCCGTTCGATGTCACATCAACGCAAAACTCGTGGTCAAAATATCCCTTGTACTCAGTTCCTTCCGCCTTCGGGTTCTCCCCATCATCATTCCAGCCGTAATGCTCGGCGTTCAGGATTTCCTCATCGGTTAACAACAGATATTTGTAACTGATCTTATTTTGATTTTCATCATAATTCCGATAGCTATCGTCCTTTTCGGGTGGTACCGACTTGTTGTCCGGATTATCCCAGGTAACATCAACATGATACCATTCGCCATCCTCAAGCTGAACCATATTCCATGCATGATTCATCGCATCCGAAGTTACTATTATGCACGGAATATCCAATTCATCCATAAAATCCCGGAAAAGACTTGAAAAACCGCTGCAGATTCCACCGTTAACTTCAAACATGATGTCCGTAGGGTCCATAGGCTTACCGGCTTTTCTTGAGCTGTCATAAAGCTCCATGTATGAATCATAATCATAAAGGAAATTATATGCAATCCAGTCATTTACTCTTCGAATTTTCTCAGCGCGATTGTCCTTCTTTGAAATACCAAGGTCGTTTTTAATAACATCTCTGATTTCATCTATATGCTCCGGCTTCCTCTCACTCGGAGCTGCGGTAGGAGTTACCTTCGCTGTGGGGGTAGGCTTCTCAGTAGGAGTTACCTTTGCTGTGGGCGCAGGTGTTACCTTCCTTGTAGGTGTGGGGGTAGGCTCCTCAGTAGGCGTTACCTTCGCTGTGGGAGCAGGTGTTACCTTCCTTGTAGGTGTGGGAGTAGGCTCCTCAGTAGGAGTTACCTTTGCTGTGGGCGCAGGTGTTACCTTCCTTGTAGGTGTGGGAGTAGGCTCACTAGGAGTTACCTTTGCTGTGGGCGCAGGTGTTACCTTCTTTGTAGGTGTGGGGGTAGGCTCCTCAGTAGGCGTTACCTTTGCTGTGGGAACAGGTGTTACCTTCTTTGTAGGTGTGGGGGTAGGCTCCTCATATTCAATATCAGGATCGTCTTCACTGTCAGCACCGGATACTACTTCACCTGCAATCAGCATTACAGGCTCCTCTTCAGAATTGTTTGTCACAACAACCGAAACCAGTTCAGTTGTTGCATCAACAGAAGAACCTTCAGAACCGGGTTCAAGAATAATGTTCAGCTTTTTGGAGGTCTCGGCAGAAACCGGAATTTCCGCCGTTACGGTCGTTCCTTTCGCCGAATTTACAATATCAACGTTTCCCGAATCATTACCTGTGAATAATACGCTTGCCTTCTGGGTAATATTAGCAGTAATCTTTGCCTTTTTACCCATATTTACAGTGACACTTGCATCGGCTGTTTTTACATTCATTTCTGCAACCGAAGCATTCTTCTGAAGATTTATCGATACCGAGTCAGAGCCGATATTTACTGCTGCGACCTTCATCGCCGCACCAATTATTACATTGGCAGCGCTGTTGTTTACGGTTATCGAATTTGATTTTCCTTTTTCTGTATATTTCAGACAGGAGTTCAGTGTAATTGTCGAAAACTTGCTCTTGTTCGTTATCGAAGCTTTTGGAGCATCTATTATCAGTGTCTTGTTTGACGAGTTCGCAGTTGCCGGAATCGTGAACGAAACCTTCTTCTTTGAACTGTACGTAATTGTTGAAGCTGCTGTCTTTCCGAGTTCCTTTACAAGTTCAGCCTTGGTAGCAACCGTAACGGCTGTCGTTGTCGACGTTCTTCGCGTTGCCGCACTTGCCGGAACCAGTCCGATTACAAGGGCAAACATGCAGATCAGCGCCAAAACGGTTCTGAATTTACATAATACCTTCTTCATACCATACTCTCCTTTTCATAATTTTTGCATGAATTTTACCTGATATAATCCATACTTACAACCGACACAGATTCTCTGGGCGGATTCAGCTTTCCTGTTCACAGTTTGAACAATTCGATTCATCAGATCATCAAACCACTCTGCCGTGCTAATATATTGTATCATCACAATATTCAAAATACAAGTATATAATAACTTATGTTGACAATCGTTAATTACCATTCACGATCTGTCCAAAACGCATTCGCAAGCTCTGCCTGCTGAGTTACCGTGCAATCTCTTACAATTAAATCAATTCCGAATAATCATTATTCATCAAACACTTTGCTCCTTTGAACACGATAACCAAAAAAGAAGAGAACGACATCAACTATAATCTTTGTTAACAGTTTCGGAATATGAAAAAGCATAAGTAGTCTTATCCCTAAACAAGAAAATCCCAACACTATAATAACTAATAAATAATATCTTAGTAACGACCGTCCATCGGGTTTCTTTTTGAACACTAATTGACTGTTTGCCAAATAATTAAACATTGAGCTGACAATTCTAGCCACAATCTGACAGATCAGCACCTCATACTTTGCCACATATAAGCACAGAATAAAAATTAAATAGTCCAAAATCATGGATAACAGGGACGACAGACAAAACCTGCCTGCTTGGCGAAACATCACCGCGTATATATTAAAACTGTCTTTTAGCTTATGGAAATGTGAGGATGAATTTTTATCAAGATAGATTGTTTCAATAGAAATTTCCTTTATCGGCAATCTCATCTCGCCGGCTTTAATTAGCATATTTATTTCATATTCATAACGGTTTCCGTCAAGTTGAGAAAAAGCATTAAGAGTTGAATAAGGAAGTCCGCGAAGCCCTGTCTGTGTGTCGCTTAAACGCACTCCGGTAAGAAGTCTGAAAATGCCACAGGTCAAGGTATTCCCAAATTTCGATCGCATAGGCATTTTCTTTTTATCGCGTTTTCCGAGTATTAGTATCTCCGGATTGTCAAGCATTGCCTCCGCAATTCTTACAATATCATTTGGTGAATGCTGACCATCTGAATCAGCAGTTACAACACTGATGTTCTTCATATTTATTATTTCACTGATTCCTGTTTTTAATGCTGCTCCTTTTCCGCAATTCGTTAAATGCGATAATACAGTTGCTTTTCCGGATAACTTTTTAAATATAGGAGCATAGTCCTTACCACTCCCATCATCAACAACAATAATCTTTCTAAAACCTTTTTGATATAAATCATGCACCAGCTTATCAAGTCGATAATCAGGTTTATAGGCAGGGATTAAAACAGCAATACTATCATATCGCATAAATCAACCTCAATTTCTAATTTGTGAACATATTAATCAGACGTTACTATTCACAGTCTGGACAAATATAATCATAATTTTGTACAATGCTTCTTCGTAAGAAACCATTATCAAGGTCTGTTAATCTGCATGGATCAGCGAAGCTGCAAACTGTCTGCATACCGCGGAAAAGGCTGGCGAACATCTTCTACGATACTGCCGGCACTCATGACGATACAATGATCTGCCAGACACCTGAATGCAGTATTGTGCGTAATCATCACTACAGCTATATGCTGGTCTTTCACCAAATTCTGAAGAATTTTCATCACGTGTATAGAGTTTTTCGGGTCAAGCGCTCCTGTAGGTTCATCGCACAACAGTATTTGAGGATGTTTGACAATCGCCCTGGCAATGCAGACTCTCTGCTGTTCGCCTCCGCTCATTTTCCCCGGATATCTTTCTGCTTTATCGGCAAGGCCAACCATGGTCAGCGCTGTTTCCACCGGCATCGGGTTATTTACCAGCGAAGCCGCAATGTTCACATTCTCCTTCGCCGACAGATCGGAAATCAGATTATAATTTTGGAAAACAAAACCCACAGTATCTCTTCTGTATGCTGTACGTTCCCTATCGTTCATGACGGCGATGTTTTTCCCGTTCCAAATGACTTCTCCTCCCGTGGGTTTCAGCATGCCGCCAATCGCATTTACCATAGTGGTTTTCCCGCAACCGCTAGAGCCAAGGATTACCGTAAATTCATTTTCACATATATCAAGGTCTATGCCCTTGATTATTTTTATCCCCTTCTGATACATCATTTCCAGATTTCTGACCTTCAGAACTTCCGGATAGAAAGATTTCACGAATCCTCCCATAGCCTCGCTATACAGCAGCTCAGCAAAAGCATGAATGATTTTCCGGCCATTTTCCGTGATTTCCGGATTCCTGTACCCTGAAAAAAACAAAGCCCCAAACACGGATGTATCGTCTGACTTCAAAGGAATCAGACAACCTGCTTCTGCATTTATCACAGAATTGAACTCGTTAATCCTCAAATCGGAAATGCTGCATTCCGGCGGCAAAGCAGAGCTATCGGTCACATCGCAGGATGTATCTGCCGTGCAACGAACAGCAAGTCCAAGACTTCCGTCCGGTTCATAAAGAAAAATAACATCTTCCGTAACGCCAAAGATATCCAGTATATTTTTATGCGCAAAATAAAGAATATTGTCTGAAGTACCGAGCGAACGTATTATATTGTTTTTAAGCCATACAGTCTGTATCATTATTTATCCTACTCTTTCCTGTTAATTTATTCTCTGTCATTTAATGCGGCATAAGTTTCAACGCTCTTGACCTTCCAAAGCGAAAACATAACCCCTACGAACAGATATAAGAGAGAAATCAGGCCGGTAACAAGACATACCGTCCCAATGTGCACAAACGGATAGCTGGTCTTCAGGCTGCTCATCCCGTTCAATCCCGCTAAAGCTACAAGGCAGCCGGCAGGAATTCCCAAAATGATTGCCGCCAGATACCTCATTAGATTTTCTGCAGCGGCCATGCTTAAATAATTTTTCACCGAAATGCCGAGAGCAATCAGCGTTGCATAATCATGTTTTTTTTCTTCAACACTCAACGCAACCATGTTGTATACGATTATGATGCCAAGCACAAAGGCAAGTGCAGAAGCAATATAAACGGCTGTATCCTTCGCCCGACATCCTCTTTCTACGGCCTGCATTTGATGATCTCGCATAACGTAATAATCAAAACCGGGCAGCTCCGACAAAGCCGAACACACCACATCCGGGTCCGCTTCCGGTTCAAAACTTACCGCAACTTCATTCGGACTGTGATAGCCGATCCGTTCAGCCGTTTCAAAAGAAATATACTGAATAGAATTGACAATTTCGCGGGCAATCCCTCTCACTTTCAGACTTGTATCCCCAATGCAGACTTCATCTCCGACTTTGATTCCGAGTCTCCTTGCAGCAATCTCTTCTATTATAATGCCGTCTCCCGGCAGCAAAGCATTTCCGTCCGCATCTTCCGGAAGAATCAGCATGCTGCATGGATTGAGTGCGTTGATTTGAAGTTCAAGAGTACCGTTTTTCGATCGGAGTTCAGCGATAAAAGCGATGACCGGCTCGGCCACAGATACGCCTTTCGTTTCTCTGACCAAACTCGGAAAGTCATCGCCGCCTGTATTACTGATCAAAACATCATATCGAAAACGGCCACCGTCTCCGTCTCCGTTCCCGAAAGCCGCAGACTGTGCGGCATTGTTAGATATACTGAGTGCAAGACTCGCAAGTGATATTACAATGCTTGAGGCAATACTTGCCGCAAACAAAAGGAATCTTTTCTTATTTCTGTAAACAGAAATGACTGCAATTTTTACCATTTCAGACAAGCGAAACTTCTGCAGCCAAAGCGGCAAATCCACATACTTCGAAGGTACCATCCCTCCAAAGGCTTCTGCGGGATCTATTCTTGCTATAATCTTTGAACGGGAAATACATGAAACGATTCCTATCATCAAAGGCACCGCCAGCAGCAATACCAGGAAGGAAATACTTGTACTGTAATGTATATACGGAAGTGAATATGTATTTTTAAATATACCAATTGTGAATTTCGTAAGGAAAGCACCGATTCCGATTCCCATAACAGTTCCGATGATGTACGTCAGTACGATATACACCATAAACACCCTCAGTACCTGCCGTCCGGAGTACCCCAATGCACGAAGAAGTCCAATCGTTTTCTTTTGATTCTGAATTACCTGCTGGATAAAAAGACAAGTGAAGAAAATTCCCAGCCCATATGCCAGTACCGGCATATATCGGATTGCTTTTTCGGCCGAATTCAGTTCATCATCCAACTGAGTTCTGATTTTCGATGCAGAGAACCGCTCAGCAGAAATCAGATGTGACCCGAAATAATCGGTGATACCATTTAGAATCTCTTTCTCTCTGGCATCCGAACATTCTTCTGATACACGAAAAGACCAGAAATTGGCATATCCGGCAGTTGAATAATATTCATCCATCACATTTCGGGACATATACAGAAATCCGAAGTCGGCGGCATCGCACCAGGAAGTGGCATCTCTGGAGCAAAACATATTTTCCGGGCAGGAGACAAGTGCGCTGACAAAGAAATCATGATACCCCTGCGGAGTCATCAGCTCCACGGTATCACCGGGACTTATATCGTTAACCTGCGCAAAATATGAGGAAATCATGACCTCCGGTACGTCATTCTGCGAATGAGTTTCACCGGCTAAATAGTAATTTCGAAATCCATTTTCCTCCATACCGGTGAGGTTCAATACAAACACCTGCTTTTCTCTCACACGACAGCGGACTTCCATTACCATGCCATATTCGTGTCCTACAATCTCTGAATATTCAGGCATCAGATTTTCCGTATTTACCTGCAGAGTTTCTGTAACGGCCCACAAATTTGGAACCTGATATTCTGCCATATAGTCGTCTATGGTTGCCCGAACAGACGGAACCGTATAACGTTCCATAACGATGATTGTGGTAATAACCAAGAACAAAATTATCAGTCCGAAAGTAAAGCCCTTATTACGTTTTGCAACATTTAAACTGAGAGATAATGCTGTTTTCAAATCTGTATCAAACCTTTCTAAAAACACCTGTACCTAATTTGTAGTTCAAGTCATTTTCCCACTTTTCAAAGGTGATAAATGACTATAATTCCCTAATAGTCAACTTCCTCTCTCAAAGGCAGCTCCAGAAGTTCCGGATTCTGCATCAGTTTTCGAATCAGTCGCAGAGTTTTCGCATAATAATATCCGTCAGCAATACGTTCATCGATTGTGAGTCCTAATGTCACCGCCGGTTTCATGGTCGCATTGCCGGATCCATCGCTGAAAAATTTCATACTTTTTTTCCCGATGACACAAAATAAAGAGCACGTGCCCCAATTGTTCAGATGATGATAACCGCTCGGCAAATCAATGGAGCCTAAATTAGAAACAAAAGCACTGCAATAGTCCGGGTCACTATCTGTAAGACTTTGAGGTAATCGACCGTGACGATCGAGACATCGCACAATACTGAATAAAGGTTTGAGAACAAAACCCGGTAATTTGGTCAGTATGTCTAAAGACGCCTCAGCCGAATTATTGGTTTCGGTCGAAGACGAACATGTTCGGGATATTTCCTTCAGGATTTGATCATGTATAGTGTCAATGGTATCTTCCTGATGTCCTTCAAGAATTGCTAAACCTTCAGCACCGTCATCCGAGAATACCCGTTTAACAATAAAACCAAGAGTAATTTTATTACGGGCATAATAATGCCCATTGACAATAAAGTGATTGAGTTTTGGCCGAAGCATGATAGTTTTCAGAATCGTGGTAACGATGATTTGAAACAAATTGTATTTATATGCCGGATTGTCAGCATTTTTTCTTTCAAGATAAGCGTTGATATTTGTCAAATCGATATTTTCCGAAATAAATGCTTCATTATTTGTGCGACCCGGATAGCAATTGGCCATTGCAATATGTATACCGTCAATATCGCGTATGCGCTTTGCATCTTTACGGTCTCCGAATTTTCTCTTCATTATAATCTCCATTAAGGTATCCTCAAATGTTTTGGGATTCCATTATATTCTATTGTTTTTTCAGCATCATCCAAATCCGGGTTCAGAATATGCTGTTTTCTCAGCATTATCCAAAGACGGGTACAGAATATGCTGTTTTCTCAGCCCGCTGTGACATGTCAACTCAGAATGTATAACGTGCGTTCATTCCCTGTAATTCCGCGCAGATTTTCTGATTTTGTCGGTTATTACAGATTGGAGAGCTGAAAACCTGAGATACGTTTTATGGCTATATGGCATATAAACGCTGTTAACAGCGAACTTAGTCCCGCTGCACCGATACAAGTCAAAATGTTAATTCGGTGAAGGAAATATGATACATCCGATGTCATCCTGTCTATATTCCATCTACCCAGCATTACTCCCTCAACGATACCAAGAAGAATTCCCACAAATGTGAGAAATACAGCATCACAACTTATATATTTTTTTGCAAAACGTCGTTTATATCCGTTTAACATTATGACTATAAGCTCACGCTTCTTTTCCTCAACAAACAATACAAAGAGATCAAGAAGAATGAACGGCGCCATCAGGATTGACAACACAAGATATAAAACCGCTATTGCGGATGCAACTCCGGAGATTTCATTGAACGAAATCTGCATTACACTCCGGTAATCATATACCGCCAGGAAACCCGGAATATCTTCCAGCGCAGTCTCAATTCCGATTTTATCCATATCATCGGATGCGACAACAAATGCATTAATTTCGGGTTTGACCCCGACCGTTTTTTCATACGCCGTTGCTGACATTGCGAGACAAGGAAACTGCATATAAAACTCATACACACCCGCGCACTGAACCGTATATATATTGTTTGCCGCATCGGTGAATGTAATCGTGCTGTCTTTTTCGTTAATACCGTTACTCAAAGCAAATGCACAGTTTATCCAGGCTCCGCTGTCTGACAGCGCATTTTCTTTGCCGTCGAGAGATACTATTTTCATAAGTCCGTTAAAATCACAGTCCGATACGGCGAGTGTTGCCACCACGTCTTTTCCCGTCGAAGAATTCAAACGAACATAAGAATACAAAACAGGAGAATAATCAGCGTTCATTTTAGCAAGTTTTTTTTCTATTTCATCCTGCACATCTTCATATGTATTATCGAAATATACGACATATCTGTAATCCTGCAAATGTGAAAAATGATAATCAAAGCTGTCGAATACCGAAAACATAAGCGATGTCCCACATATCGCAAGTGCAGTACATCCGGAGATTCCGATAAGCGTTGCCGCTACACGTCGCTTGTCGTTCAGACAGTTTTTGACAATAATTTTTGATAGAAACGGCATTCGCTTCCACATCCTGCTTTTTTCAAAAAAATGTTTCTTCGTTTCATTTTGTTCGTCATTTGAAAGCAGTTCAATTATCGGTTTTCTTACAGTCCTGCATCCTGCAACAAAGGCAGAAAGAACAATAAAACCGAGTTGCAGAGCACTGAGAATCACCGTATCTTTCACGCTGAAACAGAACACCTTTTTGTTGAAAAGAAACGATTTTCCGAGTGTATTCAGAAACAGCTGTTCTATTACAAATCTGCTAATCAGGAAACCCGATACCAATCCTATAAATGCAGCCATACCTGCGAACAGTATATAATTAATTATGATGCTGCTGTTTTTAAAACCCAATGCCTTTTTCGTTCCTATGTATCGCATATCCTTATAGACGATACGCGATATTGTCGAATACGAAATGAGTATGCTGATAAAAATGAACGGTATTGAAAGATTGTATTTCAGTGTATCAAACATATCGCAGACTGTTTTCAGTATTGCTATACTTGGATTACACTGGTGTGTGACAGCGTTCACTCCGACATTGCTCAATTCCGTCGCAACGACAGTTGGGGGCAGCATCTCCCTAAAAGCTTCCAAACCACTGTTAAGCTCTCCGAATTTACGATTGGCAATTTCTTCGGCGATTGGTAATATGCGTTCTTTCAAATGCGCAACTATGTCGTTATATTCTTCCGTTCCGTACATTTGTCCGTCAGTCTCGGAGCTTTTTATAAATACTGTCGTATATCCTGTAAAAGAGCTGCTGTCAAAGGCCGATTCATGTACAAACATCAGGCATGATGCAGGGGTATGCATTGACGGCGAAATTTCGTACACTGCGGCCTTGGTGTCGATATACGCCGGTGACACAGCCAGTGCCGTTACAGTGAATACACGATTGGTAAGATACTTCATCTCATTCCGATTGTCTGCCAATAATGCAGCAAGGTCGCCCTCTGCAACATTATGGAGAAAATGCGCGTTATTTTCTCCGTCGGCAGCAAAGGAAACAGTATCTCCGATTTTAATACCTTTTTCCAATGCCCAGCTTTTTTCAATGGCAATTTCGTTGTTCCTTTGCGGCAGAATCCCCTCTATCTGTGTAAGACGGTTGATATTGTCTCCCGCCATAATTATCTTTGCGATACAGACTTCTCCGTTTATCTTGAACTTTTCAAAGGCTGAATATGCACCCTCTATCGCTTTAACACCATCAACCGATCTGAGTACTGTCATGTCGTCTTCATCAAAACCGTAAGGAAACAGAAGCTCAATATCTGCCATATTTCCAACGTTCTGTTCCTCCGCTACAGATGCTTTAAGTGCCTGACCACTCCAACTTATTCCGGAGTACAGAGCAGCACCAAACATAACAAAGACGGTAATTGCCAGAAACGCCACGATGTTCTCACGAATGCTGTTTAATAATTCGATGCGTTGTGTTTTCTTTACTTTCACCACACAAGTTCCTCCGCTTTCATCGGATTCTGATTAACTGTAATTTCATAAGTTTTGCCATTTCGGAACCGTATGACTCTGTCGGCCATTTTTGTTATCTCCTCATTGTGTGTTACCATGATAAGCGTTGTTCCCAATTTAAGTACATTTTCCAACACCTTCAGCACATCAATACTCGTGGCATAATCGAGTGCGGCAGTCGGTTCATCGGCAAGAATCAGTTTCGGTTTCTTCACGAGAGCGCGTGCAATTGCAATACGCTGTTGCTGACCGCCGGATAATCTGCACGGGTAGCTGTCAGCTTTAGCGTCCATGTTGACGAGACTCAGTGCCTCTGTCGGGTCCATAGAATCATTCACGAGTTCGGCAATCAATGAAAGATTATCTTCTGCATTGAGGTTCGGCATCAGATTGTACGATTGAAAAATAAACCCAACATTGTCCCTGCGATATTCAGTCAACTCATCATCCGATGCATTATAAAGCTCTTTTCCCTCGTACATAAGGCTTCCTTCATCAAAATCAATCAGACCGCCGATAATATTGAGCATTGTGGATTTGCCGCATCCTGATTCGCCGAGAAAACACAAAAACTCCCCATCATAAACATCAAGATTAATACCTTTAAGAACCCGGGCACATAAATTTCCGCTTTTATAACTCTTGCAGATGTTGCGTGCCGATATTATAACCCTTCTGTTTTTTTCTTTGTACGGAAAAAGTCTGTATTCCTTAATAAAAAGCTGGAACATCATCGACATCATCTCGCACGAGTCAAGATCATCGTTCGTGAAACACGGGCTGTTGCCTGTACGCAAAAACTGGATACAACCAAGAGCGTCATCTCCTATGGCAAAGGGTACGCAAAGCGTACCCGAAATATCCAAACCGTCAAAATCCAACGCAACACCTTCATCCCTGTTTTGGCGAAAATCGGCTATCAGCTCGGATATCTGACGTTCGAACGTCCGTCCGACAATTCCATCTCCCGATTCATGCCGTCTCGATGTGATGTCCAGCGGACACAAACAATATAACGGATAAAGCACCGGCTTTTCACTTGATATGACCGCCCAGACAACAGCACTGTCGGCAAGCCCGCTGTCTGTAATAATTTTCAGGCCTGCTTTCATTGCGTGCTCAAAATCGGCGGATTTTGAAATGGCCGCATTCAGCCTTCCTATGATACCGTAATACAATAAATCTTTTTTATTCATAATAGCATCATCCATTTTACAATTGTTTCGCAAATATCACAATATGGTATCGTAATGTCCTTGTTTCGTATTTTCTACTATAGCATTTTCGCCTTCGTTTTTCAATATACCGTTATATTTAATTGTTGAAAACCCGTGTTTCTGTTACCATTCACCGGCCGGCCAAAAGCATTCATAAAACGTGCCGCAAAATCAGTAAACACTGCTTATTATCTGTTACACGAGCATGTCTGTAAAAGCCGAAAAATTGCAAAATCGGATTAACCCAAAGAAGCATATGAAGAATTACAAGAAAGCATGTCGCTTGCGATATGCTGCGCCGCTTTTGCGTCGCGTTAGCGACAAAAACCGAAGGCAAAAGCGTGCGCATCATCGCGGAGCATTTTTTACTTTATAGGACGCAATTTCCTATAAAGTAAAAAAAGACCGTCGTGCTTCCACAACGGTCTCCATATAACCTTCCGGTCAAAATAAACAGGGATAAATTACTTAAGAGTAACCTTTGCTCCAACTTCCTCAAGAGCCTTCTTAGCTGCCTCAGCCTCTTCCTTTGTAGCGCCTTCCTTGATAACCTTGGGAGCTGCATCAACTGCATCCTTAGCTTCCTTAAGACCTAAGCCGGTGATTTCACGAACAACCTTGATAACCTTAACCTTCTCAGCACCGATCTCAGTAAGCTCGATGTTGAACTCTGTCTTCTCTTCCTCAGCTGCTGCTGCGGGGCCTGCTGCTGCAACTACAACGCCTGCTGCTGCGCTAACGCCGAACTCTTCCTCACATGCCTTAACTAAATCATTAAGCTCTAAAACTGTCATGCCCTTGATAGCATCGATAAATTCCTGTGTTGTCATTTTATTTTCCTCCATAATTTGATATTGTGTTCTTTCGAATCACATCTGACAGCCGACCCGTTCCAAAACTGCCGGCACTAAACATCCGTTTCCGGAATTACTTCTGCCCGTTTTTGGCAGATATGCGTCACCCTTCGGTAAATTAAGCGTTCTCCTGCTTTTCAGCGATCTGCTTAATAACACGAGCAAGATTTGCAATAGGTGACTGTAAGCTGCCAAGCAGCTTGGAAATAAGAACTTCCTTTGAAGGAATGGTAGCGATAAGCTGGCAACCCTTCTCATCATAATAAGTTCCGTCGATAACTCCACCCTTGAAAGAAAGTGTGGGAGCATCCTTCATGAAATCAGCCAAAACTCTTGCAGGAGCTGTAGCATCTGTTGTACTGAAAGCAACTGCGTTAGGTCCTTCAAGGACGCCATCAAGCTGAGCGAAATCTGTTCCTTCGAAAGCTCTCTTTAAGAAGGTGTTCTTGTATACCTTGTATACAACGCCTGCTTCTCTGCACTTTCTACGGAGCTGAGTATCCTGCTCAACTGTCAATCCACAGTAGTTAACAACAACGGCTGCATCAGCATTTGCAACATGACCCTTAATCTCATCGATTATGGGAGCCTTAAGTTCAACCTTTGCCATTTTGATTTACCTCCTGTTTTATTTTTCGGAAGCGCTGTATTATTTCAGTCTGCATATCAGATATGCAGGCACAAATAAAAAAAGCTTCCCTGACCTGTCAGGAAAGCAGTATAATTCAATATTGATTATGCTTTTTTCCCTCGGCAGGCGTTCATCGCATATCATCGGCAGTGCCTCTTCTCTGCGTTTCTTCTTACACATAAGTACCTGCTGTCTTAGGTCGGTCACGTATGACCTTTACTAAATTATCATAAAGAGAATCGGTTGTCAAGAACTTTTTTATTCTTCGTCTTCCTCCGGTTTTCCTTTTAACATAGCGTGCTTTTTCCTTCCTCCGAGCACCGGTCCGCCAAGAACAAATCCGACTGCAACCCCCCGAAATACCCGTAATAACTGCTATATTGCCTTCAGAAAGAATAGAGGCCGTATTTTCAGAACCGGATAAATTACCTATAGACATGATATCAGAGATGAGAACTATATAATCATTAATTCCGTCACTTGCTACGACTACCGGAATTCCAGCATCTATCTTTATCTCCCTCGCCGACATATCCTTAAAAAGTGCAGGGCTCTCCACAATAGCACCCATACGTCTCCTCTGTGCCGTCAGTTCACTGCTGTCGTTTCTGATACCAAACAGCTCGTAATAACCCGATGTCGGTTTCTGAAGTCCGCATACCTGACGGATCAGAATGGTTTTTCCGGCTCCGTTTTTCCCGACGAAGCCGTAAATCGCACCCTTCGGGATATTCATGTTCAATTCCTTCAGTACGCTGACCTTCCCGTATTTTTTACACAACTTATCTGTTTTTAATATGTATTCCATTTCCAGAATCCTTCCTGTTAATCCTTTATTGTCTGTTCATACCTGCTGTCTCCGCAGAAAAAATGGGCGACAAACCCAATTGCCGCCCGTAACACTTTATAATGAATAATCAGTCCCCGTCAAACAAAGGGGTTGAAAAATATCTTTCTGCCGTATCCGGAAGTACGGTAACCACCGTCTTTCCCGGTCCGAGCTTTTCGGCCAGCTTTAATGCCGCTGCCACATTCGTTCCGCTGCTGATTCCGCACATGATACCTTCCTTGCGTGCCAGGTCGCGTGCGGTCTCAAGTGCCTCCTCGTCGGTAACAATGTAAATGTTGCTGTATATCTCCTGATTCAGAATGGGAGGAATAATTCCGTCTCCGATACCCATCTGGATATGAGTTCCGATATTGCCCCCGGCCAGAATAGCCGCATGTTCAGGCTCAACGGCCCAGATTTCAATGTCCGGATTTGTAGCCTTGAGAGTCTCACCAATACCGGTAATGGTTCCGCCTGTCCCGATTCCCGAACAGAAACCGTGTATCGGTCCGGCTACCTGCTCCAGAATCTCAAGTGCCGTATGATGCTTATGAGCCTTCAGATTATTGGGGTTCTCGAACTGCTGCGGAACAAACACGTTGGGGTCATCCTTTGCCATCTGAAGTGCTTTCTGTAGACACTCGTCTATACAAGCCCCGATATCTCCGGCATCGTGTACCAGAATCACCTCCGCACCGTAATGATGAACCAGCTTTCTGCGTTCTTCACTTACAGAGTCGGGCATAATAATAATTGTTCTGTATCCCTTTACCGCTCCGATCAGCGCCAGACCGATTCCCTGATTTCCGCTGGTAGGCTCCACTATGATTGTCCCTTCGTGGATAATCCCCTGCTCCTCGGCCTTCCTGATCATATTGTAGGCTGTTCTGGTCTTTATCGACCCTCCCACATTAAGCCCCTCAAACTTAACAAGTATTTCTGCGTTCCCGGGCTTGTTCATTCTGTTTAATCTGACCATCGGTGTATGTCCGATAGCTTCAAGCACATTATTGCAAACCATTGCCGTAACCCCGACTTTCCGTATTTGTTGCAAAGCTACTATTCACAGTACATCTTTTTTCACCTTTTCCATTATAACGCGATAATCTCATTCGTCAAGATTTTTGTTATCCGTTCGCTTTCTTTCGTGCGTATGCTATTATTTCCCGCTTTCTTTAAGTTTTCATATTTACGGGAAAGACATCTCTGTTCCCGAACAAGTTGTTTCTCAAGCTTTTTAAGTCTTGCTGATTTATTAATGTTCTTATAAGTTTTACCATTTGAGACAATAGCGAAATCCTTTAATCCAAGGTCTAAGCCAATTCCCTCATTGGAGTTATTAGCCACCCCCTTTATCTTTTATTATCCCGGTAACCACCTCGCCTGCCACCGGGTAAAAACACACTCTTCTGCCCGGAAACACGGAGTTATTTAGAAGCGCACATCTCGTCCTGAATCTTCTTCACATCATCCGGCTCATAATTGCATATCTTTGCAATCTGGTCTATGGGCATACCACTCTTAATCATATTTCTAATTACTTCTGCTCGTCCTTCTGCACGTCCTTCTGCTCGTCCTTCATCACGTTCTTCCTGAAATTTCAAATATAATGTCATATACTCAGCCTCCCATTCTCTGTGTTCCACAGCTTTGTCAACAGCATCCTTTATATCTCTGGCGATACCGCTCAAATCACCCTTGCCCTGAAGCAAATCAAGGAACTCGTTCATATCATCCGTAAGCCCCGCTCTGTCACTGTCGGGATTTACAATAACCTTTATTGCCTCATCACCAAGTTCAATATCCTTATTCTGTAAACATACATTTCTGAATATATATATCGGCATCCCTTTTCCAAAAGGATCCGATGTGCAGATAAAAATAATATAAGTTTTCTTTAGATCCGAAAATCTTGCCCCTTTTTCAATTAGGTTGAGGTCAATCATTCCCTGATAATATCTTGTTCTTTTCGGAATATCCCTGTTTAATGTGGTCTGCATCTCAAGATCATAAACAGTACCCTCTTCGTCATCTACATAGACATCAAGACGGATTCCTCTCGAATCATATGTATTCTCAATAGACTTCTGACTGTCAGGAGAGGATATCTTCTTTATCTTGATGTCAAGTATCACTTCCAGAAGTGCCTTACATAAATCCGGTCTTGCAGTCAGTATCTTGCAAAACATAAAATCATCCGTAAACTTAAGCTCATTATAACTTTTCGTGACAGACATCAAACTCCTCCTTTTATGACATATGAAAACATAAATTCCCTCACCTTAAGAATATCAGCATAGTCTTCAGATGTCAAATTAATCTCGATTTCCGAGTCTATATAACATTTTGTCGGTATAACAAGAAAACCCTATAGTTCAGATGGGGCTGTTTATGGACAATAATGCAATCCATATTACTTATGAATTATTCCCCCGAAATACAAACGACTGTCTTACATACAGACCTAACTTTGGAAGAATCAAGAAACAGTTTGGTTTAGGCCGTATTATCACTGTTGCCGATGAAATGTAGCCAAGAGGAAGCAAGGATATAAACCGTAATCCTGCCGGTTACCATATAAATAAAAGGCTTGCCGGAGCAAAGCGCAGGCAAGGTTTCCTTTCAAAAAAATTTTTCTATCACATCATATCGGGGCAAGTACGCTATGAAAAAATGCAAAAATACAACACCCTCAATCCATTGATTTTACTGGGGTTGAGGGTGTTTTTATACATATTTTCCTGCAAAAGTCAGGTTATAACGCGATAATCTCATTCGTCAAGATTTTTGTTATCCGTTCGCTTTCTTTCGTACGTATGCTATTATTTCCTGCCTTTTTCTGTTGTAAACGAACGATTTTCTACTGCGGAATGTCATCTACGGTAATCACATCGGTTCTGAAAAGCTCTCCTCCCGACAAGGTCTGTTCAATATAAGCTTTGGCATTTCGTTCATCGGTACTGTCAATTACCTGTGTCAGAAGCTTTTCGGCATACGAATATGCGGCCTCGGAATGTTCCTTACTAATAGCCTTCATCTGCTTCATCAACAGCTCATATGCATCCCGTGCAAACACCAGACCGGCTTTATCCGCACGATATTCGGTATATTCTGTCAGTTCACGTATACCCATCGGAAGAAGCTCGATTTTATTCAGCATCGCTTCCTCAAGTTCGCCATACTCCTTCAAAAGCTTTGCAATATTCTTATGATTATCGATAAATACAACAGCTACCGAATTTTCCTTCATCATTTTGACAAGCACACTGACAGGTTTCTTTTCAAGACCTCCGGCTTTATCAATTACCAGGCATCTTCCTTCAAGCTTCGGAATTTTCGCCTCAAGATCGATGGTATTTACCTTTTCGGAATCGGACCATACCGTTTTCCCTGTTGTCAGCTGTCCGGCGTCTCCCAACAGCTTCGATACACCGTTTACGATTTTTTTCCTTCCCGCACCCTTTTCGCACTCAAGGCAGAAGCTTAAATATTTTTTGTCGCACAGCATAACATCTATCACGCTGACAAGCTGTGTGCTGACTCCTTCATTGCAGGCAAAATACCCGAAATAATCCTCGAGTGTTTTCTCCTGTTTCTGAAGAAATCCGTAAAGCATGCCCGCAGGATACATTTCTATGCAGGTCGGAACACGACCTTCGTGCAACTCTGTATTCTCACGCACAGTGGTAATTCTCTCAATTCCCGCTTTGTCAGGCTGATTCTTCTTTTCCGCAATCTGAGTCACCGTTTCGGGCTTCTTTTCCAACGCAGCTTTCTCCGGCATAGGCTTCTTTTCCGCAGTCTGAGTCACCGTTTCGGGTTTCTTTTCCGGCGCAGATTGCTCCGGTAAATCCTTCTTTTCCGGCGCAGATTGCTCTGCCAGCTGCTTTGTTTCTTCTTCAAGAAGTCTGTAAATCATCTGCTCGTCTTCATCTACAGGTATCTCTGCATTTTCATTCGCAGCCTTACTACCGGCTCCGACCTTCTCAAGCGACTTTTCAAATGCATTTTTCTGAGCTTCGTCACTCCCGGATTTTGCTCCCGTGATATCCTGCTGCTGAATCTGCCCGTTTTTATTTCCGACTGACTCTTTCGTATTTCCTTCAGACTCTTTTGTATTTCCGTAAGTCTTTTTTTCGTCGTCGTCGACAGCTTTGTTGCTTATTTCATCATTCGGCTTATCATTCGCGCTCTCCGTGGAAATTTCATTCACCGAATTTCCGTACTTCTTCCTAAGTTTTTCTTTTTTACGATTGTTCTTTTTTCTGTTTTTGGATAAACCGTATGTTTTCTCGGAATTGCCTTCGGATGTGCGTAAAGCAACCTCACCCGCAGTCTCTTTCTCATTATTCGATCCCGCACCTACGCTAATAGAAACCGAAGGAATATCTGTTTTCTGTCCGGGAATCTTTTTTTCACCGGCTGAAGGTATAACTGCCCTATTTGACGCAGCATCCGACTTAATATCCGGCTGCTTTGTTTCACCCTCCGAACCGGCACGATTTTCACTTAATTCATCACCGCTTTCGGAAGCTTTCATGTTGTCTTTTTGAAACTTCTGCTGCCCCTTCATTTTTTCCGATTTATTGACCGTCACACCGGCTTTGCCGTTATCCTTTGACTTCCCGTTTTTATCGGCTTTACCGGCATTTCCTGCATCTCCGCTTCCACCGGTCTTGCCGCTGTCCTTTGGCTTCCCGTTTTTATCGGCTTTACCGGCATTTCCTGCATCTCCGCTTCCACCGGTCTTGCCGTTATCCTTTGACTTCCCGTTTTTATCGGCTTTACCGGCATTTCCTGCATCTCCGCTTCCACCGGTCTTGCCGCTGTCCTTTGGCTTTCCGTTTTTACCGGCTTTACCGGCATTTCCTGCATCTCCGCTTCCACCGGTCTTGCCGTTATCCTTTGGCTTCCCGTTCTCCCCGGCTTTGCCGTTATCCTTTGACTTTCCGTTTTTATCGGCTTTACCGTTGGAATCCTCTGTCTCTCCGGTCTCGTTACCTTTGTTGTCCCGTCCCTTTACTTCTTCGGCCTGCTTCGCCAGCTTCTTGGCTGATGCGGTACCGTCTGCTCCGTATTTTTCAACAAGCTCCTTCTCAATGCCGGCAATCTGCGACTTGTCGCCTGTTACCGTTGCACGCAAAAGCTTTGCACGTTCAACGTACTCACCCTCTCCAAACCAGATGATAACATCGCTGCAGGTTGTGATACATTTCTCTTTCTCTCCTGCCTTATAATACAGCTTTGCAAGTTCAAAGCCCCAGTTATCAAAAAACTCTTCCTTTTTCAGTTTTTCAAGACTTTCAATCAGGTCAGCTATCGGTTTCCCTTTTATTCTGTCAATTTTATATTTGAATATATGGCACATATAATCATTCGGTGCCATGAGCTTAAACTCATCGAGATAGCGTTCCGCTTCAACCACACTCTTGAGACGTATAGTCAAATTTGTAAGCTCCATTGCAATAGTTCTGATGGGAGTCTTGGCATACGCCTTCTGATAACATACCTTTGCCTTTGATAAAAGACCGTTTGCCAAAAAGACCTTGGCCAGAATGATAAAATGAAAGTTTTCTTTAATCCTGTTTATATCAACTGTAGACGCAATATCAAGTGCCTCTTCATTTTTTCCGGCACGAAGAAGCTCCTTTATCTGCTCAATTTTAACTATATTTTTATACTTATCCATAATACCTCCATCCCCACAGTTTCTGCCAACATTTTGTACAATGTCACAAGCACATCATAATCTGACTCTTGGTTCCGAACTTATTATCTTAAACATATATTTCTTATATGTTTCTCAAAATTTCACGGATTGACCTTGCCCGTAAGATTTATCCTGCAGACCACTTCGTAAATCAAGCGGACGCAGGTACTTTCTTATTATTTTCCAATCAATGATGTA
This sequence comes from Lachnospiraceae bacterium, assembly GCA_045617345.1. GTDB lineage: Bacteria > Bacillota > Clostridia > Lachnospirales > Lachnospiraceae > RUG11977. The sequence goes on from JAZLIK010000115.1 coordinate 34,289, forward strand.
TAGAGTTCCTTTAGCGTATCGCAGCCCGCCGACTTAAGCAGTTCCCCCGCAGGTCCATATGCCCTACTTTTTCCGCTGTCAAGTATGCACAAGTGCGTACAGATACTCTCTGCCTCCTCCATGTAATGCCCTACATAGATTATTGCCGTACCTGCGGTACTCAGCTCCCTGATTGCCTTCAGAATCTGCTCTCCGGACTGAAGATCGATTCCTGTGGTCGGTTCATCCAGTACTACCAGTTCCGGATTGTGAAGAAGCGCAACACCGATGTTAAGCCTGCGTTTCATTCCTCCGGAATACTCACTGACACGTTTTTTTAAAAGAGTTTCATCAAAGGAAATAATCCTGCATACCCTTGAAATCTCTTCCTTTAGTTTTCCGCTCTCAACTCCGTAGCTTTTTCCCCAGAACTTCAGATTGTCGAGACCGTTCAGGTTCTCATACAATGCAATATCCTGTGGCACGTACCCAAGCTTTTTCCGAATTGCTTTCGGATTTTTAACTATATTTTCACCGTTAAACAATATTTCACCCTTGTCGGGCTTTATCAGCGTGGCAATCATACCGATGCAGGTAGATTTTCCGGCACCGTTTGCCCCCAGAAGGCCAAGAACCTGCCCGGGTTCAACACAGAACGAAAGTCCGTCAACCACGGGTTTACCACCATATTTTTTTGAAACACTTTTTAACTCCAGCATTTTATTCCCTCCGTCGGATTGTCCTCCGGTTATAAGCAGCAACTTTGAAAAAAGGGAAAGCACTAGGCCTTCCCTTTAGAATTCTTTTTATATCGCACGTTCGACTTTGAATACCGGGTAGCATCGTTACCGTCACAGTTAACTCGGTCCAGGCACCCTCACGGCACATGAAAGACACTCCTTAGTGCTGCTGTATTCCTACCCTGACACGGTTCGTAGGCTTCCATTGCGCGAGACCCAAACGTCAACATCACTTTTGACGGGCAGCCTGTCACCAGAATACCCGAGGTCGAACATCACCCCTGCTGTAGCGGGTTGCAGGTACAGGGCACCGCTATCTCCCCGGCTGTGCGACTAGTTAAGTATAGCTTTTTTATCGGATTATGTCAAGATATTAATTCTTTAAAGGCTTCTTCAGATATTAATTTTTCAAAGGCTTCTTCAGCTCGCAAAACGTTACTGTTCACCACTGATTTTGTGGCGTGCTTTATGAATGTTTTTGGCACGATGCTGAATACCATCATCTGTTTCTGCTTTCGCTTAAATACCCTTTCTATACACCACTCCAGATCCTGCGTATGAAAAGAATAATACACGGCATTCATTTGTTTTGTCGCTTGTATACTTCCTGCAAATGTAGTAATATAAAAAGCAGAAAGGACTGTATCATGTTTCAGAATAATTCACGTAAAAACATCATTTGGGGATTGCTCATCGGAATTCTTCTCATCGTGTACGAAGTACTTATTTACGGCTTTTCTTCGCGGCTGTCCGCCTCACTCGGATTTGTCCCGTTAAGCTGTAAAATTGCAGAAATCGATGACCTGATTCCCGTAATTCCGGTATTCATAATAGTTTACTTCTGGGCTTACGTTTTCTGGATTACCACACCGGTTGCCATTGTAAAAACCGGCAGGGAACATACAGCCGATTTCATTTTTACTTACCTGATAACTTTCCTGCTCGGCGGCATCTTCATGGTGTTTTTCCCGACTTCCATGGACCGTGCGGCCGAAGGAATCTATGACAACGGCCGGAACGGGGTGTTTTGGTCTCTCATGCGTTTCTGTCATTCCATTGACGGCAAAGAAACAGCTTCAAACCTGATACCGAGCTTTCACTGCATGAACAGCGTACTTTTCTACCTTGGCGTGCGCAAACGGACACAGGTGTCCGTCGGCTACAGAATATATGCCTTTATCATCATGCTGCTGATATTTGCATCAACAGTATTCACCAAACAGCACTATATAATAGACGTTTTTACAGGAATCATTCCGGCGGTTATAATCTATGCGATATGTGATGCACTTCATCCCGGAAGACTCCTGATAAAGCTTACCGATCTACCCGGTAAAAAAGGTAAAAAAAAGGTCATCCGATAACCTTAGCCTACTCTTTACTGTTCCATACGCCAAACAGACATGCAATAAAGAATATGCAGTGACGTCAGGTCACTCCCTACCGTTTATAACACCAAACAGACGTGCAATAAAGAATATACAGTGACGTCAGGTCACTCCCTACCGTTTATAACGCCAAACAGACATGCAATAAAGAATATGCAGTGACGTCAGGTCACTCCCTATTTTTTAGACAAAAAACTGACATGCCGGAAAAGGACACTCAATGACAAACAATAAATCCTTCTGCAAATATCAGGACAGCAGCATCATCGATTCCCTTGTCGAGTACGAAAATCTCTCGGTCATGTGGGAAAATACAGTAAATAAATATGCTGATGCCCCCGCTATCGAATATCTTGGAAAAAAATATACGTATTCAGAGCTTAACGACGATGTCGCCCATTTTCGTAAATCTCTGATTGACAAAGGACTGAAGGCGACCGACACCGTCTGCCTGCTTTCAGACAGGTCATATGATTTCATAAAGGCTTTCCTGGCCGCGGAAACTCTGGGAATCACCGTGTCAGTTCTTCCGTTGCATCTGAATCCGATGCAGATTGCCCACTTCACTAATGAATTTAGGGCATCCGCACTTCTGTATGCTCCTGATTTCACAGAAGTCATGAAGGAAGAACCGTTTGAATCGCTTAATACGATAAATATCGGTGAAAGTGCCGCAGCTTCCTCACCGGCATTTTGTGATTACACGCAGAAAACACCGTGTATTATTATGTTTACCGGCGGAACTCTCGGTAAAAGCAAAGGTGCCGTTCTTACACACGAAGCCGTCATTCAGGGCATCATTAACGGCTGCTACGGATATAATGCGGTATTCAGGCAGAAATATCTGCTCGTTCTCCCGCTTTTCCACGTATTCGGACTCATCCGAAGCGTGCTGACACCGTTATATACCGGAAGTGAAATATTCATAAACACAAATCCGCAAATGCTTTTTGATGATTTTGCATCATTTAACCCTACCGTCTCAGTGCTTGTTCCTCTCCTTGTTGAGCGCGGAATTGCTCTTTCGCAGAAGTACGGGAAAAGCATGTTCGGCAACAGCATGAAATACATCATAACGGGGGCCGCCCCCATAGCACCGTATCTCGCTGAAGACTGCGCCCGGTTCGGCATTACTCTCTGCATGGGCTACGGTCTGACAGAGACTGCCTGTCTCGTAAGCGGAAATCCCGACCTGCTTGGCAAACCGGGCTCCGTCGGTCTTCTATATCCCAATCAGGAATATCGGCTTGTAAATGACGAGCTCTGGCTCAAGGGCAAAAATCTCCTGACGCGTTACTGCGATGAAGAGGAAAACAAAACCTCTTTTGAAGACGGCTGGTTCAAAACCGGCGATGCGGTGCGGATTGACGATGACGGCTTCATGTATGTCATCGGCCGTAAAAAAGAAATGCTTCTGCGCAGCAACGGTGAAAACGTCTACCCTTCCACTGTTGAAGAAAAATTCAATGCATTAAGATGGGTAAATGCTTCACAGCTTTTCATCACACAGGATGAAGACGGACATGATATCCTGGCCCTCGAAGTACTTCCGCGTGACACACAGCCTCTTGCAGACAATGACACCGCAAAAATCGAAGCAATGATGTCAGCGCTCATCCAAATTAACGATTCTCTCCCTTCCTTCCAGCGCGCCAAACAAATAATCCTGCGCCGGGAAGATTTCAAAAGAACCGCAAGCATGAAAATCATACGGTATTGAAGCAACTGACTGAAGGACGGAATGAAGATTAGCATGAAAAATCACGTTACGGAATGGATATTAAGATGAAAAATCACGCTACGGAATGGAGATCAAGGTAAAAAATCACGCTACGAAATAGAGATTAAGATTACGGAATGGGGATTAAGATGAAAAATCACGTTACGAAATGGAGATTAAGATGATTTCAAAAAACAAAAAATCAACCAATAAATCGAAGAAGCACCTGCGGGGTGACAGATATGATGCAAGACTTGTAAGGGACCTTCCGCCGCTCAAAGCCGTGATGATGCATCTGATGCCCAAACGCACCGAAGCTGAAGTCTGGCTTCCCGATAAGCTTGATGTAACAGATCTTCTAAAGTATGTCGAGAAAAAGAAAGCCGCCAACCCGAATTTAAAAATCACGCCTTTCCAGTGCATCATTACCGCTCTCGCCAGGATGGCAAAGGAGCGTCCCCTGACAAACTGCTTTGTTCAGGACAAACAACTGTACGAACGCAATAAACTAACAATCGGTTTTGTCTGCAAGGTCAAAAAAGAAGACGACGCCACCGAAGAACTTATAATCTACACGGCAGATGACCGCGACAGCCTCAACAATGTCTGCAGCAAAATTACCAAAAAAATAATGCTTGCAAAAGAAAATGCAGGACATATCAGTACAGCAGACAGGTCAATAAAAAAGCTGGCTCGCCTTCCCCACGGAATACTTACCGTTCTCCTCGCTATTTTGCGGAAACTCGATTATTTCGGTGCCGACCTCTCTTTCCTGACCGACGGAGACATCAACTACTGTTCCATTCTGGTCAGCAATCTCGGAAGCGTCGGAATGTCCTCAATTTATCACCACCTGAATAACTATGGGACAAATTCTATGGTCGTTACTCTGGGGAAAATCCATAAGGAAGAAGTGATTTATCCTGACGGCACCCGCAAAGTCCGCGACCTGCTCGATATCGGCACCACCGTAGACGAACGTGTGGCAGACGGCTTCTACTATTCTCAAAGCGTTATTCTGCTGAAGAAGATAATTGAGAATCCGGAGCTTCTGGACATTCCCTTGGGAACTCCGCTTGAGTAGAATTTTGCATTTATTCCGAGCGGTATTTAATGATTTGTTGTTTCTGTTCACAGTCGGATAATTGTGAACTCCAATCAGAAGCCGGCTTCAAAGCTTGCGGACATTATTATCTGTCTGTGAATACATTTTGTACAGACTGTGAGTATACGATTTATGCTTAGCAATCACATAAAATGTAAGCACAGATAAGCATCAGATATTTTTGCTCACAACATTAATTCTTTTGGTCATAAAATCAGCTCAACTTCACGAGGAAAAATGAAAACTTTTACTAAACTCTGCTACTCGATTGTACGCAAAAATAAGGGGTTCACGGCAGGCATCTTCATTATGTCACTGCTGTCTGTGGTAATAGCCTTTATGGGTGCAAATATCGGACCCAGCAGCAACGACACGATAAATAAATTCATAGAAGACAGCGGGACCCCTGATGCCGTTTATGTAACCGAACTCATACCCACAGATAAAGAGCAGGCTGTTAAAGCCATCGACGGTGTAAGCAGCATATCACCCAGATTTATTTTCGATACAAACATAAAAACCGCAGACGGCAACCTTTATTCGGTAAGGGTGTTCCGACAGACTGCAGATTCCCCCTTTACACATACAGTTCATGAATCAGCAGTCACTTCCACGAGCGATAGCTCTGATACCGTCGCATATGACAGCATATCGCCTGCAGGTACTGCCGAACATAACGGTACCCGGTCCGATACCGCAGCCCCCGAAATGACCGACCATATCGGTACCCCGGTCTCCGATAATACCGGCATACACCGTACTGTGCCCAAAGCCGCCATGTCTCATGAATTTGCCGGTCAAAACGGAATACATGCCGGTGACACAATCAAACTTAGTACTCCCTATGGTGACAGGGAGATCTTCATTGAATCAGTTGTATCAAACCCTGAAACACTGAACTGTGTCCGGGACGACATGTCTGCATATGAAAGCTATCAGTTCGCATACATCTATATAAATGACAGCGATTTTGCAGACATTATCCCTGATAACAGCCTTTCAAATCAATGGCTGGTCTACTTTGATGACAGTCTGTCCGTCAGCGAACAGAAAGTCTGCATGGCAAAAATCCGCGACGTATTCGGTAGTCAAATGATTTCAGAATCATTTACCGACGAATCCGAAGCCCTGACCGCCATAAGAGACGATATGCACACCATAGGCGTCCTCTGTTCCTTCATTCCGGGCATTATCTGGCTCATCAGCCTTGGCTTCAACTTTATTTTCATCAAAATCATTATTGAAAACCAGCGCAAAACCATAGGTCTTCTGCGAGCCTTAGGTTTTACCATACGTAAGGTTGTCCTGATATTTATCTCATATACGGTAATCATCAACCTTCCCGCACTGCTTTTCGGTCTCATTATAGGCAACAGTATGCTTAATCTGTGTGTCAGTCTGATAGCTACGGCAGAAGGCATACTTGAAACCTCCATAACCATAAAGCCTTTATTCACCGCTGCCATGCTGCTTATTGTATTTGCAAGCGGAATCACAGCTGCCCTTCTCAGTGCCGGTACCGTTTCCGGGATTGACCCCAGCGAGGCTTATGGAGGCAAAGAAAACGCCGAGTTTGCGCCTCCTGAATATATCAGTCGAATGAAGACAGACGCCTTTTTCAAAATATCGATAGTATCAACCCTCAGGAACTATAAACGTCAGATAGTCGGTGCTCTTTGTATTGCCGCCTGCATCATTTCAATATGTATTGGCTTCGAAGGTTATCTGACCATCGGTTATCCGATAGACGTAGTATATGGCGATCGTTACCGCTATGATCTGATGGTTCGCGGCATCGACCCGGATGCAGTACAAAAAATAACGGGAAATATTGATGGCCTTGAAATAACGGAATCTGTTACGCTTTTTACCGCTGACTTATCAGAAGGAAAAAACATTTCATCATCAGAAACCTCTGTCCTTCCCGTAGAAACAAAAACTGAAAACAGTGATACATCAGCAATTTCTGGTTTCTCTTCAGGCAAGTACATAAAAAACGGAAACGGTGATACATCAGCAATTTCTGGTTTCTCTTCAGGCAAGTACATAAAAAACGAAAACAGTGATACATCAGCAATTTCTGGTTTCTCTTCAGGCAAGTACATAAAAAACGAAAACAGTAATACATCAGCAATTTCGGGTTCCTCTTCAGGCAAGGACATAAAAAACGAAAACAGTAATACAGTTGCGATTTCAGGTTCCTCAGGCGAAAAAGTCCGCGTCGCAACAATAGACGAAAACTCACAGCTTACAGTACTTACGGATGCCTTCGGCAATCGCATCTTTCCGGGTGACGGAATAATCATCGATGAGATGCGTGCCAAAATCCATGACATTTCAGTCGGCGATATCGTAGAGCTTGACGGTCATCAGCTCACAGTAACCGGAATCGCCCGTGAAATCCTTTATACCGTGCAATTCATAAGTCCCGGTACTGCTGCGGATATGGGCTTTACAGACGCTAACTGCTTACTGCTGAAATTGTCGACCGACAAAGAGATCAGAGATATTGAGCACCGGATTACCGACCTTTGCAGTGATGCTTATTTAACCGAATTTGACCTGCAAAAACAGGATATCGGCGACGGATTTACCCCGATGCGCATATTCATGCTGATGTTCGCTGTCCTTGCCTTTTGTATCGGCAGCCTGTTGGTTATAAATATCACCATAATAGATTTTAATGAAAACCGAATACGATATGCGACTCTGAGGGCACTCGGAACACCCGTAAAAAAGTTGGGCATCATATCCGCCTTTCAAAACCTTTTACGTGTTGTACTCGGTATCATCATTTCCTGCCCGTTATGTTATGTGTGCGTTTACATAATGCTACAATTACTTTCCGGCGCAACTCAGCAGTATGTCTTTGTAGATTATATTCCCTGTTATATTTTGGCAGCTGTTTTCGCGCTGCTTTATATCCTTTTGGGTATGTTTATATCACTGCATAAAATCAGAAAAATGGATTCCTGCAGTTGTCTGAACGAAGTGGAGTAAAAGAACATATTAAAAAGTATATGGCTTTCAAATTTTAAAAACAACGTGACTATTCAGAACCCCCTGTGGTGTCATAGTTTTCGCAATAGTGACACAAAATGCTTGAAATATCCTTCAAACAGTGATACAATTAATAAAATGGCAACACTATCAAAGGAGGATGGTTTCATGGCTATCGTAAAGGTTTATAACAAAGCTCGTAATGTAACATATGTCTATGAGTCCGTCTCCTATTGGGATAAGGAGTTGAAACAGCCACGTTCCCATCGCAAGCTGATCGGCCGCATTGATCCTGTTACAGGTGATGTTGTTCCAACAGGCAATCGGGCAAAAGCAGGTACTGTCACACCGCTTCATAGTGATACAGACTATAACAACCAAGCGGAACGGGATGTTCGCAACGTCAAAACAAAGACGAAAGTGTCCGGGTGTTTCCGTACTGAAAGCGGTGCGCAGGATTATCTGGACATCATGTCATATATCACCACAGGCAGAAAGCACGGTATCAGTGCTTATGAAGCGCTGACCGCAGCTTTTGCCGGCAATGCAGAGATTGTCCTGCAGTAAGCAGTGGGTTCTGAACAGTTACGATT
>JAZLIK010000116.1:0-5057 GCA_045617345.1 Lachnospiraceae bacterium
GAAAAAGCCTTCTTACCATCCGCCGGGGACTTGAAGCGGACGGAATCAGGAACGGGGCAGGAAACCTGCGCTGGCATGAGTCGAACCTTAAGCAAATCCTTACCAACGAGAAGTACATCGGTGATGCGCTTCTGCAGAAAACATACACGGTCAGCATCCTTGAAAAGAAACGTGAGAAGAACAACGGTGTCCTGCCGAAATATTATGTAGAGGGCTGCCACGAAGCCATTATCGACAAGACGGTATTCCTGAAGGTCAGAGAGGAAATGACCAGGAGGGCAAACCTTAACACTGGAAGCAAGAAGCGGGTCTACAGCGGAAAGTATGCACTCTCAAGCATCGTGTACTGTTCACACTGCGGAGACATTTACCGCAGGATCAAATGGAACAACCGTGGCTGCAAATCGACTGTATGGCGATGCGTAAGCCGTGTTGAAGCCGGAGGACCGGAATGCACCGCAAGGACGGTGAAAGAGGAAGAACTTCAGGCAGCGGTTGTTACGGCGGTCAATAAAGCCTATGCCGGACGGGAAGGCTTCATGGAGATGCTGCTTGCAAATATCGAATCGGTCTTAAGCGGCGGAATCGAAGACCGGCTTAAGGATGTCAGCGAACGGGTCCGTACAAAACAGGCAGAGCTTCTGGAAGCCGGACGGGATGAGGAGAAAGTAAAGCAGATCAGTGAAGAGATCACAGTTCTTCAGGAGGAACGGCAGGATATTCTGACTGAATCGGCGCTTAAGCAGGATTACAGGGAACGCATGGAGGACATGATTTCCTTCCTGAACGGGCAGACTGAGGCGGTTACGGAATATTCCGAGACCCTTACCAGAAGGCTGATCGAGAAGATAACGGTTTATGATGAAACGATGACGGTTGAATTCAAATCCGGACTGGAAATTGATATTGAAGCATAAGAATGACGGATTACCGGGCATTCCCTGTGAAGTTTTTGCGGGGAGTGCCTTTTTTGTTGTAGATTTTCTCTCAAAACAGATGTATAATTAGTTGTACGAATTGTGAAACAAATTACCGGCGAGGAAAAAAAGTATGGTAAAGAACAATATTGAAGTTGATGTCAAAGTTAAATGCATAGAGAACGGAACCACCCAGGCGCAGCTTGCAGAGGATATCGGAACAACGAGATCCTATGTGAACCGTATCATCAAAGGCGAGAATGGTGTAGTGAATAAGACATTCGTGCAGATGATGGAAGGCCTCGGGTATGATATTGAGATAAATTACGTGAAAAGAGAGGTATGACTGTCCGTTAATTTGTACACCAAATTGGTTATTATGCAGATAACGGAGGAAATGCGCTGATGGAAAAAATAATATGGACAGAAATAACACAAGACGATGTCATTAAGGCTATAGAGTCTTTTTTGACAGATACGCCTGAGTATCCGGAACCGCGATCAACTTATCTTGTTTATGAAGGCAGGAAACTGCCTGCAAAACATATTCGTGGTATGGCATATAAGGTACATTACGGCAGAGAGATATCCAAGAGCGAGTTTGGCGGAGGAATGGAAACTGTCAGGTTTTTCAGGCATCTTGGTTTTGAAATTGAATATCACGGTGCGACTGAAGAAAAGAAGTCTGCAGGATCCGTTGAAAAAGAAAAGCCTGTGGTAAAGCCTGCTGTTCACACCAAGCCCCCGAAGTATGGAGGGAATGCTGGTGAAAAAACTATTTCAGAGAAAAATACTTCTACTTCAGATAAGATAGTCATTCCATCGAAGGAAGTCATTGAACAGAAAAACGCTTTACAGCTGATACTGAACAGGTTGTTTGACGGAGATATTGTATGTGAAAAGACGTTTGACTGGCTGAAGACACCGGACAGGATAACCGGTGATTATGAACAGGTATATAAGGCTTTGCATGAATACAGGGGAGATACATCATTTGCTAAAAAGAATGTCACGCTCCGTTGTGACTTTGTTTGCGAAAGCAGGAAACTCATTATTGAATATGACGAAAGGCAGCATTTCTCACAGGCAAGAAAAATATCCCTTGAAGCATACAGGAGCATACCGGTTCTTTTTGACAGAGAACTTTGGATTAAAGCCTGCAATGATATAAATGCCAGGGACAATTCTCCGGTTAACAGAGATGAGATTCGTGCATACTATGACAGCACAAGAGATATCGCCTGTCATCAGAACGGTTATCGCCTTGTCAGGATTATGCACGGACAGGTGGATTTCAGCAAAACCGGTGCAGAACAGTACCTGAAAACACTGTTGGGCATGGACTCCGGAACAGAGGGGACTTTGGAAGACGATGAAAAACGGATGAAGGTTGCAATGTATCTTCAGACAGATGAGCTGAAAAACATAAAATCGTTTCAGAAGATTCTTCCGTTGTTGAAATCCTGCGATGCGGATATGGTTGTTTTCCCTGAATGCTGTTTCGTTCCGTTTGTTGATGACATCGTCAATCGGGATATCTTTGATGATGCAGATCAAAAGCACATTCTTAATTTATGTCTGGAATTCAGCAGGAACATAAAGAAAGCTGTTGTTATATGCAGTGAAGACAGGTTCAACACTATTTTCAGCGTTTTTGCAAACGCATATGCAAAGGAAAATGAAACGACAACAACCCTGTATGTGAAGCATACTATGGCTGGCAGTTCGTGCCTTGACATACAAAATTATTATGATATTGCTCCTGGCATTTTCGATCCGGCAGTAATCAAGGATTTTCTTGTCGGGATAACAATCTGCTATGATTGCAATCATGCACTTTTCAGTAGAATGTACGGATACTACGGAATTGATCTTATTGTAAACAGTACCGGCGGTGATGTGATTTATGACAAATGGTTTAAATATAATAAAGCAAGAGCTATAGAGAATAACTGCTATACACTTGTTACTATGGGGCATAACGGCACGTCTGTAAATAATCATAATTATGTATTCGGGTTTAATAAAAACGGCGGACAGATAATGCCGGTAAATCTGAATGGACAATCAGACAGAAACAATTATCCCGGTGGCCTTTATCTTTATGAAATAACAAAAGATGAAGGTGCAGGAGAAGCCGATACAAGCAATCTGTTTGAAACAGAGAACAAGAACTGGCAGTTGGGATTTCCCGCAGGAAAGTCAGAGGATGTTATCGAACGTTCGGAAAAAGTAGCGGACTCTATCTACCGTGAAAAGAACGGTGATACAAATGTATTTTATCTTCTTGTTGACGGGATGGACATTATGTTGCCGGAAGTGGTGCAGCCGTTACTTTACGCGGATGAAATCAAGAAATATCCGAACAGACGCTATGTTATTATAAACAGACACAAATCAGTAGACAGGAAATTCTTTGCGGAAAAACTTTCTCTCATACTGAAGGTCAGGGCAATGGAAAACTTCTGCGCTGTCGTTTTTGAATCAGAAGATGGCAGTAAGTGCTATCAGTGCGGCAAGAACCGCACGGCGCAGGTGGTTAAAGCAACGGATGGTATATTCGGTATTGACCTTGATCGGACATCCGGACCGGAAGCGATATGGAAAGACAAACAGGGAATGAGGAAGTCCTGGAGAAAGAATTATGAATGGCTCGTTAAGAATGCTACGGTTCTATACAACGAGTAAATGGAGACGAGGTTCTAAAAGATACAAATAAGCAAGCGAGGTAGAGAAATGAGCTATTCTGCTGTTTTCAAAAGAACATGGATTATTTTTTTAATGGTATTTTGCATTACATTATTGACTGCCTGTGGAAACAGTGACGGGAAATCTGAATATGCACTGTCGTATATTGAAGGAAAAGTAATGAGCATACCATTCAATGATACATCCTTGGACTGCGTGGGGATATTTACAGAATATGCCAATAACAGTGGGGAAAGTGTGCTTCCTGCGGATACTGTCAGTGTTAAAGCATACCAGAACGGTACGGAACTTTCGCCCTGGGTATTTACTGGACAGAAGACTGAAGGATATATCCAGTGCGATGCGAATGTTCAGGCAGGAATAACAGCGAAGGTTGTCTGGATTTTCGAACGTGAGGATGATTCCGCTGTATCCGTTGAGTTTTCCGACGGACAGAAGTTTATGGTTGAGTAACACTACAGAAAGCATATTAACGGTGACTGAAATGACAGAACAGGAATACAAATTCTTTACAGTAACATGCGAATCGTATATAGAGGGACAGTCATTTGAAGATTATAAGGACTATATTCACAAATGGTTGATGCTTAGTGACTGGCATTACACTTCAGAGCGGGCGGCAGAACTTATCGAGGATAGAATAAGCTTTATAGAAAAATCATATGCCCGGAAGGAATCTGTATCGGATGCTGCTGTTGACGTTGGATACTGCTGCGGGTAATGGCCGGAGGTGATTCTTAGTTGAAAAAGCAAACATCTCAAAAAGCATACTGGACTCAGAAGACCCATTTGTTTCGCTCCGACGAGTATATTTGTTCTGTCTGCGGTCACGTTGTAAATAAGGCACATAAGCAGTGCCCGTCTTGCGGTTCGGATATGTGCGGGAACAGGTACGATCCGTCATGGGTGGATGAAGCCGAGATGATGGATATCTTTTTTGAAGATTAGGAAGGAGGCCGTCGATGAATAATATAGAACTGATAAATGCATCATGCGCTGACCAGACGGTTGATGCAGTTGTGAATGCTGCGAACAGCGGCCTTTGGGCAGGCGGAGGAATATGCGGCGTGATCTTTTCAAAAGCCGGAATGAAGGAATTGACCAGTGCCTGCAGCAAGTATGATACACCACTGAAAGATGGATCTGCAGTTATTACTCCGGCTTTTCATATGAAAAATGCTAAGGCAATTATACATGCAGTCGGCCCGGATTTTGGAAGAACACCGGAGGCGTTCAAAGAGCTGTTTGATGCTTATTATAACAGCCTTAAGGTTCTGGTGGATAACGGGTATCACAGCATATCGTTTCCTCTCATCAGTTCCGGAATCTTTGGAGGGGCGTTAAGCAATCCGGCAGGCGAATCAGCAAAACAGTGTCTGAGGGCTTATAAGAAGTTCATCACAGATTATCCTGATTACGGAGTGAATGTTA
>JAZLIK010000117.1:0-7347 GCA_045617345.1 Lachnospiraceae bacterium
ACTTTTAGTGTTTTTACTTTTTTACTTTTTTACTTTTTTACTTTTTTACTTTTTTACTTTTTTACTTTTTTACTTTTTTGACCTTTTTACTTTTTTGACCTTTTTACTTTTTGTGTTATTACTTTTTGAATATATCTGAAAAACGCTCATCGTCAAACAGTGCATAGCCCTGTCCTACACCGTTTTTCTCATCCTCTATCTTCTGTTCCCGTTTCAGCTGCTTCTTTGATTTTCCGAGAGACAGGTTCTTTCTGATTCGCTCAGACCTCTCCTTTAGCTGCTCATCATTTTGCTTCAGTTCAGTCTTCCCGTCCATCATCTGAAGAAAAAAATCATTTTCGGATATAAAATACGCACATGAATTCTTCCCGGTGCACTTCTTTCCGCAATTTTCCGAACCAACGTAAGTGCAGCTGTCATAATCAACATAGTAGCATTTGTCTTTATGTTCTGTTATATTTTTAAAATTCTTTTTCATATATACCTTCTGTTTAATTAACTATGTTCGGATGACACATTCTTAAATTCTTTTCATGTATTTTATATACCGTCTTCCGAATTTACTGTGTCCGGAATTACATATATCTTCAAAACTTTTTCATGTATTATATACCGTCAAAATCTCCTTGAGATTAATTTTACCCTCATATATTGCTTTTCCGGTAATGACACCTTCAACTCCGGCCTTCTCAATCGCAGCAATATCCTCAGCCGAACCAACACCACCGGAAGCTATAATATCAAGTCCCGTTTCCTTTACCAAACGTGATGTATATTCAAAATTAGGTCCTGTAAGCATTCCATCACGGGCAATATCCGTATAGACAACGGTTTTCAGCCCATATTCTTTAAGGTGTAATGCCAAATCGACAATTTCTATATCGCTGTCCTTTTCCCATCCGGCAACTGCCGCCTTCCCGTTCTTTCCGTCCAATCCGGCAACAATTCTGTCAGCACCGAATGCCTTGATGGCCTCATCAACAAATTCAGGCTCCTTCACGGCCTTCGTTCCGATAATAACCCTTGTAACACCGGCATTCAGTTTATCCTCAATATTTTCCAGCGTTCTAATACCACCGCCCGTCTGAATAGGAAGTCCCGTCGCCTTTGCTATTTCTGAAATAACGGCATTGTTTACTCCGTGCCCTGCAAGCGCCCCATCGAGATCCACAACATGAATATATTTTGCGCCGGCCTCTTTAAAACCAAGTGCCACAGCAACGGGATTCTCCCCGTAAACCGTCATGTCGTCAAAAACTCCCTGACGAAGTCTTACACATTTTCCACCGCGAATATCAATTGCAGGATAAATCCTCATAGCTGCCTCCCAAAATCTTTCGAATTCTTATTAATTTCTTTCTAACATTGTAGCACATTTATCTGCTTTAGCAAGCATAAAATAATCAGGTGGTATGTTACCGGTTAATACTTGTAATCATCCTTGCGGAGCTTTTTTACCACATATCATGCAAATTCCCATGTATCACACAATTCCCATATATCACACAATTACCATATATCACACAATTTCACATATAGGAAAGAAAACGGCTGCCGAACTTATGGCAGCCGTCATTCTATGCCCTGACAGGGCGTATTGTTTTTGCAACATTTACAAGATGATCCGCAATTCTTTCCAAATTAGACGAAAGAGACAGATAATGTGCGCCCACATTCGGTGTACAAATGCTTTCCTTCAGTCTTGTGATATGATTGATTTCCATACGTGAAGTAATACTGTCAATCTCTTCCTCAACAGTCTCGGTAGCTTCAAGAGCCTTTAAATCATTTTTGATATAGGCATTCATCACATGCTCAAAAAGCTCCGAAATCTTTCCCTGTACATAACGGATTTCCGCTATTGCCGACACTGAGAATCCTTCCTCCGCTTCCTTCAGACTTTTTGCATAACCGACAATATTTTCCGCATAATCGCCCACCCGCTCCAAATCACTGATTGAACGTATAGCTGTGGAAATATACTCACGGTCACGGTTACTCATAGGCAGCTTTGACAGATTAATAATAAAATTCACAAGCTCACGGTTAATAAAATTCAGTTCCTTTTCATTTGCCTCAAATTCTTCCTCCACAGAAAAATCAAGATTACAGATAATGTCCAGTGATATATCAAAATTTCTCAGGGCAATACCTGCCATATTCACAATCTCATTTTTTGTCTGCGATACGGCAATTGGCGGTGTTTTCAACATATTGTTATCAACATAGTAAAGTCTTTCCTTTACCGGCTCTTCCGTCGAATCTTTCTCGATTTTTTCAACATCCGGAACGATAGCCTTTACCGTCTTTATAAGCACATTTATCAGTGGCATAATCATCAGCACCGTCAAAACATTAAACACGGTATGAAACATTGCCAGCTGCGTCTGCGGTGCTTCCGGAAACAGTTTTTCAAACAATACTCCGAACCCGAAAGTTCCTCCGGAGAAAAATGAAATCAGTAATCCTATTATCACAAATACGACAACTCCGCTGACATTGAAAATCAGATGAATAAATGAAGTTCTCTTTGCATTTCTGCTTCCGCTCACACCTGCGAGAAGCGCCACAACACATGAGCCTATGTTGGAACCCATTGTAAGATAAATACCCTGATCAAGTGTAATAAGTCCTGCCACAACCATGGTAATCGCAACAGATGTCATAACTGACGAGCTTTGAACTATGGCTGTCAATGCTACTCCAATAATAACAAGCAGAAAAATGTTTGTTATCTGCGACAGAAAATTCTTTACGGAATCGAGCTGAGCAAAATTCTCCATGGCACCGCTCATCATCGAAAGGCCCACAAAGAGCATACCAAAACCGGTAAGTATTCCGCCTATCAGTTTCGTTTTATCCTTTTTTGCAAACATTTTAATAAATGCCCCGACACCGGCAAGACCTGAAAACAGAATGGTTGTCGAAATCATATTGCCGCCGAACATACCCAATGCCACAATCTGTCCCGTAACCGTTGTACCGATATTGGCTCCGAATACCAGTGTGGCAGCCTGCTCTAGTGACATAATTCCCGCATTAACAAAACCAATAACCATTACGGTCGTAGCTCCCGAACTCTGTATGGCCGCCGTTCCTACCGTACCTATTCCGACCCCGAGCCATTTGCTTTTTGAAGCCTTTGCAAATAATACTTTAAGTCCTTCTGAACTTAATGATTCAAGATTAGTGCTCATCATTGAACAGGCAACCAGAAAAATACCGATTCCCGCAAGCAGATTAAGCACAGCCGTCAATACCATTGTCGCATTCATACGATTTATATCTCCCCATATTAATGATTACAGCATCATAATAATCCACTACTCAAAGAAAACCGTTCACTATAATTCCGAACGCAGCCGATACCAAAATAATTATAATCGGATTCAATTTTTTTACAAGTAAAAAAATTAAAATAGCAAGAAGTGCTACTCCGGCAACAAGCCGAATGTCAATGACCGGCTCTTTGGATGCCGCAAATGCCGACACCGCCGTTGACAGCGCAGCCGAACCTATCATCCCTATAACAGCAGGCTTGAGTCCGGTCATGCAACCGCTTACCGTATTACTTTTTCTGAAACGTTCATAAGCCTTTGCAACCAGCAGAATAATGACAAATGACGGCAGAATGACTCCGAAGGTTGCGCAGACTGCACCGAATATGCCGCCCGTTTCCATACCGATATACGTTGAAACATTTACCGCAAACGGCCCCGGCGTACTTTCGCTGATTGCAATAAAATCCACAATATCTTCCTGCGTCATCCATCCGTTCGCCGCCACCTCCTGTTGTATCAGCGGCAGCATTGCATACCCGCCTCCGAAGGTAAATGTGCCTATTTTTAGGAACGTCATAAAAAGCTTAAGATATATCATTTTTTCTCCGACCTCCGCCTTACAAATTTACTGTACACAAGTCCCGCCGCTGCCGAACCTGCTATAACAATCAGTACATTTATATTAAAAACAGCCACCATCGTGAATGATACCGCCATTATTACATAAGCAAAGACATTTTTCCTGCACTGCCTAAACATTGTAACAAGCGCCTTTCCAATCAGAGCAAGCACACCTATTCTGATTCCCCGGAATGCATTTTGCACCGTCTGATTATCTTTAAATGCCGTAAAAAAAAGCGCCACCAGTAAAATAATAACAAATGAAGGCAAAACTACCCCAAATGTAGCCGCAACAGCCCCGACCACTCCGGACGTTTTATAGCCGACAAAGGTTGCCGCGTTAACGGCGATAGGCCCCGGAGTTGTCTCTGCTATTGCCACTATGTCCAGAATATCTTCATTGGAGAGCCATTTTTTATTTTCAACCGTTTCCTTCTGTATCATCGGAATCATGGCATACCCACCCCCGAAAGTAAATGCTCCTATCTTAAAAAACGTCGTAAATAGCCTGAATACTGTATTATCCCTTTTCAACATCTGCTCTCCTTTGCAAATAATCTGAAATCATCATCCCCCATAGTATCTCTTGCAACTTTATTTGTAAAATGCTATTATTGAATATACTTAATAGCATTTATGCTATAAGCATTTAATTTCCATATTCCGCTTAAATCCGATGCAAAAGGAGACCAAATATGACATTCAGACATTTAGAGCTTTTTCTTGAAGTATATAAATCCGGCAGCATTACCAAAGCTGCCGAAAACCTGCACATCTCACAGCCGACAGTCACCCGTGCCATAAAAGACCTCGAAGGCTACTACAATATACAGCTCTTCGACAGAATCGGCAAACGTCTCTCTGTTACCGATTCCGGCAGACAGCTCTACCATTTTGCTTCGCAGACCATGGACTCATACACTCTGATGGAAGAAAGTCTTCAGAACGGTGACTCCGTACGGACTGTCAGAATCGGCGCCTCACTCAGTCTCGGAACATTTTTTCTTCCGCGCCTGATAACGGAATTTCGCAAAATCCACCCTGAAATAACAATACGTTCGCTTGTCTGTAACGCCAAAATTCTTGAGACTGCATTAACCGACAATGAACTTGATTTCGCCCTGATAGAATGCAATATATCAAACGATAAAATGTTTCTTGAAGCATTCAGCCAGGACTCGCTGGTACTTATCATGTCTCCAGAAAATCCTCTGACCGCTTATGAATCCATCACTCTGAATGACATAAAAAATACTTCCTTTCTCACCAGAGAAAAAGGAAGTATAACTCGACATATAATTGAGAGCATATTTGTCGCAAACGGATTCCACTTTGATCCGATAATGGAAAGCGGAAGTCCTCAGGCGATTATCGAAGCGGTTCACGCAAATATCGGAATCTCAATTCTCCCGATAAACCTCGTCCGTGACAGTATTGCTTCCGGCAAAGTTATAACAAAGAAAATCGACAATCTGGACCTCGTCCGTCAAAACTACATTGTTTACCGAAGCGGTAAATTCTTCCCGCCTTCGGTTATCGAGCTTCTGAGTCTTTGCAGAAAGCTAGGTAAAGAAACCTGATTTCTGCCTGAATGAGTTGAGACAGAAGTGCGGCTTGCTTCCACATTAATGAGTTGCCTACAGAACAGTGGCTTGCTTCCACATTTCCGAGAAATAAGAAGGCGGAAAGCAAACCCTGTTCTCTTTTGAATGAGTCAGGCTGATATAAGTTTTCTCGCAACATCAGAGCATAAGTCTGTAAATTGCCTCTACATCCTTCTGTTCAAGCACCGTAAAGCCGTAAACCTTTCCATTGCCGCTTCCGTCACCATAACAGCAGGTATATGCAAGCTTTTCAATATCCTCTTCCCTTGCTCCGAGTTCAGCGAAATTTTTCGGCATACCGATAGAAATCAGGAAGCTTCTCAATGCTTCAATTCCTGCCTTCGCGGTTCGCTCCGGATGATCAAAATCCATCTGGCATCCCCATACACGAACAGCTATCTTGGCGAAACGCATAACATCATGCTTCATGTTGTAAGTAAATACCGCAGGCATCGTAACCGCAAGCCCCGCACCGTGAGCACAGTCATAAAGAGCAGAAAGCTCGTGCTCTATACCATGGCTTGTCCAATCCTGTGAACGACCCACTCCTACAATATTATTATGAGCGACCATACCGCCCCACATAATATTGGCCCTTGCTTCATAATCATTCGGATTCTCAATGACCTTCGGACCTTCATTTACCATGGTCAGAATCAGTGCCTCTATCATCCTGTCCGTTACTTCTACATTCTTCGAGTTCGTCAGGTACCGTTCATACAGATGTGCAATGATATCCGTGATTCCGCAGGCCGTCTGATAAGCCGGCAGTGTCTGTGTAAGTGCAGGATTCAAAATCGAAAACTTAGGTCTGACAGCATCTCCGCTGGCGCCTCGTTTAAGCATTCCGTCTTCTCTCGTGATAACCGTGTCCGGTGAACCTTCACTTCCGGCTGCCGCAATCGTAAGTACAGTACCTACAGGGAGGGCGTTTTCTATACGTTTACCCTCATAAAAATCCCAGAAATCCCCCTCATAAACCGCTCCGGCTGCTATAGCCTTTGACGAGTCAATGGTACTTCCGCCTCCGACGGCCAATATAAAATCAATACCATTCTTTTTTACAAGCTCTATTCCTTCGTAAACAAGCCCACTTCTCGGATTCGGCTTTACTCCGCCAAGCTCTGTAAAGAAAAGTCCCGCATTCTTCAATGATTCTTCGACACGTGCCAACAGACCCGATTTTACCACCGAGCCACCTCCGAAATGCACCAGTACCCTGTTTCCTCCGAAACGCTTTACAAGCTCTCCGCATTTGAGCTCCGAATCCTTACCGAATTCAAAGCAAGTAGGCGCATAAAATGAAAAATTATCCATAAATACCTCCGTAAAATGTTCTTTTGTTCCGAGCTTAATCCCTTCTGCCCTCAACACATTATACACCAGTATTTCTCACAGATAAATGTATTATCATGATACATTTGAGAGTAAAATTTTAAGTGTTCTATTCAACGTCTGGTCAAATACATTCATAAAGCACGCCACAAAATCAGTGGCTCATTCGTTTCCTATCGAGAACGGCTTTATATCATGTGTTTTGTCCAGTCTCCATCACATAGCTATTATGACAATTACATTACAAGAAAGCTTGTAGTAATTGTCATTTTGCTATGTGGTGAATAGTAACTCTTCATTTATGCATCATTCTGTCATTATCAAAAAAATATTGACACCCCTCGTTACCGGTGTTATGATTAACGTAAAGAAAGAGGGCACTCGCTGAACAGCGGATGTTTTCCTCCGATTTATGGTTTCAAAAAGACAACCGTCTGAGTCGTGGAAAACTAAGAGCGGTTGTCTTTTTTTGTTCTTCGTTTTGTTTTTCTGCTTTTTTTCAGAGA
>JAZLIK010000118.1:0-3262 GCA_045617345.1 Lachnospiraceae bacterium
TATTCCTCGCTGTTTCACAAGGAATAGTCACTTTTCATTTTCAGGAATGATTCATGCATACAAGTACTTTCCCTCATTTGTTTCGCGCACTGCGAGGGAAAATAGGAAAACAAGGGAAAATAGGGAAAATACTTTTTTTGAACGCCCCGCGGCAAAAGCCAAAAGCCGCGGGGCACTTGTATGACGGGCATGTCCCGAAGCTTGGGTGAAAGTCCCAAGGGGCGTAGTTACCGACGAACCCGATAGCGACTCCCAAGGTTTAAACGGCGACGTATAGGCGAGAAGAAGGGATAGCGAAATCGTGGCCTGACGAACAGAAACCCAATACCAAGGCGCATTAAGCGGACAAGTTGGCAAGTGACAACGAAATCCAAAAGGTAACCGTAACCTTAATGCGTAAATTGGGCAGGTAAACGAGGAAAGGTTCGGGACTTATCCCGTGAGGTCTCACAAGCGGTCTCATCAGCTGTAGTAACAACGAATTGTGAGAAGTCAGCAGAAGCCATAGTACTTACAAGAGTGAGGAAGGGCTGAACAGTTTAAGACGTCGAATGGAATGTATGTTCCTTGCAGCAGTCTGACTGAGTGGAAATCCCAAAACGTACATGAGGGTAACCCACAATAACACAGGACTTAGAGCAAGGAAGCGGAAAGGAAGGAGACGGAAGCATGTCAAGATTGCTTGACGAAATACTCGCCGATGACAACATCGAGCTGGCACAAAAGCGTGTTTATACAAATAAGGGCGCAAGTGGAGTCGACGGAGTCACGGTACAAGAACTTTCATCATATATGGAAGGAAACTGGCAGAGTATTAAAGCACAAATCCAAGAAAGGAAGTACAGACCCCAACCGGTGCTGAGAGTAGAAATACCGAAGCCGAACGGAGGAGTACGCAAGCTTGGAATCCCCACAGTAGTCGACAGAGTGATTGAACAAGCCATTGCCCAGAAACTGAGTCCAATCTTCGAGCCGCTGTTTAGTGACTGCAGTTACGGATTCAGACCCGGCAGACGATGCGAACAGGCGATAGTAAAACTGCTTGAGTACTTCAATGACGGATACGAATGGATAGTGGACATCGACCTTGAGAAATTCTTCGACAACGTACCCCAAGACAGGTTAATGAGCCTTGTCAATAACGTTATACACGACGGAGACACCGAGTCGCTGATTCGGAAATATCTTCAGGCTGGAGTAATGGTTAAAGGCGAGTACGAAGAAACCAGTCTTGGAACACCGCAGGGTGGAAATCTGTCACCATTGCTCAGCAACATTATGCTTAACGAACTTGACAAGGAACTTGAAGCACGCGGCCTGAACTTCGTGCGCTACGCAGACGACTGCGTAATCGTAGTAAAGAGCGATGCGGCGGCAACAAGGGTCATGTACTCCATTACCAAATGGATAGAAAGAAAACTTGGACTGAAAGTAAATGCGACAAAGACGCATACTTGCAGACCGACAAAGCTGAAATACTTAGGCTTCGGATTCTGGAAATCTAAAGAAGGAGAATGGAGAGCAAGACCTCACCAGGATTCTGTCGTCAAGTTCAAACGCAAGATTAAGAAGCTATGTAAAAGAAGCTGGAGTGCCGAGCTTGATTACCGAATTAAGAAATTAAATGAGGTAATACGAGGATGGATAAACTACTTTGCAATAGCGGACATGAAAAAAGTACTAAAAGTAGTTGACGGGCACCTAATGACACAGATACGAGTGGTGATATGGAAACAGTGGAAAGTGCCGACCAAAAGGGAATGGGCGCTACGGAAAATGGGAATAGAAAAATGGCAAGCACATGCGGTGTCATACTCAAATAGCCCATATGTAACCGCACACCTACCACAAATTAAGAAAGCAATCACAAAAGAAATACTGACGAGGCGCAAGCACCTCGTTAGCCCGCTGGACTACTATGTCCAACAACATGCTTTGAAATTAAACTGAACCGCCACTTGCGGAACCGCATGAGTGGTGGTGTGAGAGGGGCTACAAGATAGCCCCTACTCGATCATTGACCAGTTCACCGGCTACCCGAACGGCAAGAACGATGACATGGTGGATGCGGCATCCCAGGCACTAAACCGTTTGATCTATTGCAGCGGCGAAGCGTTTGACGACCGCCCGCGCCGCCCGCAGCCCACCATCCGGTTTGAAGACTTCTATGATCCTTACGGGGTGTTTTGAAGGAGAGAAGGGCAAAAGAAATCCCCGGCCTGCTCAGCAGACCGGGGGTCAACAGTGTTTCGTCATTTACGTCTCCTGGTTGAATGATTTATGTATTACGCTGAGATTGGGTTGCAGATGATGAAGCTTCGCCTGGGCAGATTATTTGAACTTATTGTATGTTTCCCAAAGGACATCTCTTTTCTGGGTTAAATACATATGTTCATATGTCTGGACTGCTATTAAGCCGATAATACCACTAAGTTTTGGAAGCGAGTTATACATAATGGTGATAACTGCCCCATCATTCCTTATCATATGGTTGAAGTATTCTTCAAATTCGTCTGGCACAGACTCAAATCCGTAGATTGTCAAGGTTGCCTGGATAAGTGCGTAAACAGTGAAGCTACGTATGAATTCCGCACCACCACCTGCAACATTTTCGAGTTCATTTGCTGAGAGTTCAAATACCGCAAGATTGCTTACTTCAGGATGATTCATTGTTGCTTTCATGATTTTCACTCCTTTTTTTAATTATGTATTTTTGATTTCAGATTATTTGGTTATGTCTTTTATGAAGGGGTCATATGCTAAGGTGATGTTCAAAACCATTTTTCAGGATCAGGGTCATCGATATGGATCTGCCAGAAAACATTCTCCCGGATTTCTTCTCTGTTGCCTTTGCTCATTGCCATATAGACCCGGTAGTAATCAACTCTGACATGTCCAACAAGCAGTGCATCAATGATTTTCTCGCGCGGCAGATACCATTCTTCAAATTCAATAAGGTCATCGAAGGTGAGCTCACCCAGAAGCATTTTGACTACTTCAACAAGTCCTTTTGTGATAGCTTCTACGATATCTGAAGCGCCTCCGTAGGCTCCTCCGGCGACCTGCTCAAGATTTTCTGCGGAAAGCGCATACGCCGTAAGGCCTTCCGATTCTGCAAGGGTAATTGCCAGTGTTTTCATTTTTGTTTCTCCTTTCAAATTTTGTTTTTTGTTTTTAGGCTTTGTTCTTTGCCTTACATAACTATATACGCACGGGAAAGGAGAATGTTACACCTTTTAATAAAAATTAAAAAATAAAATTA
>JAZLIK010000119.1:0-13400 GCA_045617345.1 Lachnospiraceae bacterium
TGTAACAGCCCTCCTTGATATGATAATATTATACCAGAAAATAACTATTTTTTCACCTCTTTAGCCGATTATTCAGTTGGCAATGTTCATTATAAGTTACTGTTGTTATAGGGCTACTTTTGACACCCTAATCATATTATCTGTTTTTTATTACTTGCTTTTCAATTATCTGTTTTATATTATCTGCTTTATATTATCTGCTTTAAATTACCTGCTTTAAATTACCTGCTTTTTATTACCTGCTTTTAACACTTTCTACATCTTGAATTTGCTATATTAAGTATTTCATGCATAAACTACTTTCAACATTCATGCTTTATGACCTCCAACCTGCCCGTTTCTGGCACGGGCTGTAGCGCCCTCCTCAAAGTTCATTCCACGAAGGACAGAATTCTTTCCAAATCTGTTCTTAAGACTAATAACCGCCTTCTGCATATTTTTTTCACGTTCAAGTTTTCTGTTGCGTTCAGCCTCTTCGTGTTCAAGTGCTTCATAATCGGTAAACAAATCAAGCTGAACATAATCACTTTTCTTTTTTATTTTAGATTCGGGCACAACATGATTTGCAACTACATACATTCTTCTGACATATAGCTTTTTGTCAACTATTTCCTCGTAAAGCTGTGCCACAGCATCCATAATCATTCGTCCTGATGAAGTCTGAAAATCAAGATTCTTGGAACCGTGTGCCGGCTTCGGAACAGGACGTCCGTAATGATCACTGACAATTTCACCCTTGTAATCATCGGGAATACCCTCTGTATCATAGCCGACCGTAAGTACTACCTGATCGGTAACGATGCGTTTTTCTACAAGATCAAGAGAAAGGATGTCACTCATCTCACGTACTACAAGAAGACCTTTTTCATATGTATACGGTTCCTGAAGTACCTGACCCTGGCTGATACTGTTATTTTCAGGTTTGAATTGCTTGATTTCAGCAATTGTACAGGGCTCCCACCCCCATGCATGGTCTATCAGCAGTTCAGCATTCACACCAAAAACCTTGTATAAAATATCTTCATTTGCTACTGAGCATTCTGCGATATCTCCTAAAGTATAAAGACCGATTTTTTCAAGTCTTTTAACAGTGCCCCTTCCATAACGCCAAAAGTCAGTTAATGGCAGATGATTCCACATTTTTCTTCGATATGACATTTCATCAAGTTCAGCAATACGCACCCCGTTTTCATCAGCATCAATATGCTTAGCCTCAACATCCATTGCCACTTTGCATAAATACATATTGGGACCAATCCCCGCTGTAGCCGTTATGCCTGTTTCATTAAGGACCTCAAGAATCAGCTTCATTGCAAGCTCTCTCGGACTCAAACCATAAGTTTTAAGATAATGAGTTGCATCAATAAATACTTCATCAACCGAGTAAATGTGCATATCCTCCGGTGCGATATATCTTAAATATATAGAATAAATTTTGTTGCTTGTATCCATGTAAAGCTTCATCTGCGGCGGGGCAACTATATAATCAAGTTCAAGACTGTTATCATCAGTCAACTCTTTATAAACATAGCTTTTACCCGTAAATGAATTATGCGGAGATTTTATTTTTCTTAATGAATTGACTTCCTTAACCTTCTGAACGACCTCAAACAGTCTGGCTCTTCCGCCAATCCCAAATGATTTTAGTGAAGGCGAGACGGCAAGACATATTGTTTTTTCTGTTCTTGAAGGATCTGCGACAACGAGATTGACCCCAAGCGGATCAAGACCTCTCTGAACGCACTCAACAGAAGCATAAAAGGATTTTAAATCGATTGCTATATAAACTTTATCTTCCATCTCCGACTCCAGTTACATTTAATATAATAAATCAATAAGCTAATTCATATTAATCAATTACAGTCTTTACATACTAATATTCAATATAATTATCAAGCAAATCATTAATGCTAATCTGAATGCCTGCATTTGCTTATCCGTTTTCATTATAAAACAAAACGCAGAAAAATGCAAACATTTGTTTTATTTTTTTAATCATTACTATTCACTGCCCGGTCAAACCTCATTATATGTCGCCTCATTGCACGCTTGTCATCTGCACGGTCAAACCACACTATATGTCGCCTCATTGCACGTTACACTTTACAGTCCTGTCAAAATACATCCATAAGCCCTGCCTGCTACGCAGTCAGCCGCTGCTGCGCAGCTGAAAGTTTATTTGCGCAAATTGTTTCACAAATCTGCGTTGTGTCTATAGTACCGAATTTCTATACTCTCCCCATCCGAATGAAGAATGACCATCCCGTTTTCAAATGTTTTGAACACATCGGCCTTCGAAACTTCAAGTCTTTTTATTGTTTCGGGTGCGGGATGACCGTAGGAATTATGAAGGGCACAGGATATTACCGCTACTACAGGCGTTGTAGTGTTCAGAAGTTCATCTGAAGTAGAATACTTTGAACCATGATGACCGACCTGAAGCACATCCACTTCATCATCAAGATACTTTCTGTAAACTGTTTCACTGAATATATCAGAATCTCCGGTCAAAAGAAGCGAAAAACTCCCGTAACGATAATTAATTACAAGCGACGCGGCATTTGCGTCAGAATAAATCAGATTTGATTCCGGAGCAATGACATTTATCAAATCAGACGCCTCGTTGGCAGATTCATTAGTTTTGCTCAGTTCAATTATATCTCCCGCACAGGCAAACCGCAGACAAATACCATGCTCTTTACACAAATTTACAAATGAATCATCAGCATCGGTCAAATTTGACAGGACTACTTCTCCTATTCCGATTTCACCGTTTTCAATCATCTCGCTTATCCCCGAAACATGATCTGCATCGGTATGCGATATGATAATTTTGTCAACAAATGATACTCCGCTGTATTTCAGGAACGGAATGATTCGGTATTTACCGACCTGTTTTACATTTGAACTGCCGCCGTCGTATAAAAAGCAACACCTTCCGTTGTTAACGAACACACAGTTTCCCTGCCCCACGTCGGCAAAATACACATTTATACCATCACCGCCAAGCTTTATCAGAGGGATAAACAGAAGCAGAAAGCCTATTAATATCGAAGAGACAATACACATATAATTATATTTGTATCTTTTGCTGCGAGCCGCATTTTTTCCGGAAGAATAAACTAATTGTCCTTTTCCTGCCACCGGCTTTAATGATGATAAATATGTCATCGTAAAAAACAAAACATAATAAATGCCAATCACTATTCCATCCGGTTTTCCAATAATTATATTTGAAAAAGGCAGCTTCGAAATTGTCTCTGCTATTATTTCGTAAATTTTCAGAAGATAATAGGCCGGACCCCCGCAAAATATACCGACAGCGGTCAAACCAACCGTTCCCAGAATTCCTGCTGCAAGTCCCGAAGCCAGAATTATACTCATAAACGGAAGCATAACAGGATTTGAAATAATGCTGTATGGTGAAATTTCATAGTAATTGCTTAGAATCACCGGATAAGAAGCAAGTTGCGCAAACAGACCGGGGATCAGATACAGCAGAATTCTGTTTTTTATTTCAAGTCTTCTGATAATCTCATTTCCGGCAAACACGCCAAATACAGCTGTAAACGAAAGCTGAAATCCCGAATCAAACAGCATATATGGATTCATAGTCAGGATAATTATTGCCGCCAGCGCGGCCGCAGACTGTCCGTCGTATGCAGTAAATAAGATTTTCCCGATTAACATGCAGTAAAGCATAATAACAGCACGTTGAGTCGACACTGAAAAGCCGGTCATTATACCAAACAAAGTCATAACCGTCAAAGTAATAAAAACACATAATTTCAGGTTCACTCGACACCTTCTGAGCAGACCGAACAAAGCCATTCCTATCAGAGAAATATGCAAACCTGAAATAGAAAGAATGTGTGCAATTCCTATTTTTGTATACAAATCTTTGATATCACTGTCAAGGTCGGTTTTCAATCCGGTAATCATTGCGGTAACAATACCGGCTTCTTTCTCGGGAAATTCATTATAAACAGCTTCAGTCAGTGAATTCCTGAAATCAGAAACTGCATTTTTTAAATAATCGTAAGATGTATCAGAATTGTCATTTACAAGAATTTCAGTACAATAAAGCTTTCCGTCTGTTTTTCTGGCCCGATAATAATCAAACTCATCAAACTGACCGGGATTTGATGCATGTTCAAAAGGATATAAAGCTCCTATGGCGGTTACAGTATCTCCGATTTCAATTTTTGATTCAAATACATTTATTTCAATATCATTTGATTCTAATCCGTTTTTTTCAGAAGCATATGATGCAGAATAATTTGATTCTGAAACCACTAAGTCATTACCAATTGATTCCTGATCATTTGATACAAAAACATTCTCTTTCGTAGCTTTTGCATTAATAGCATTTTCATCCGTAATATTTGCATTAATGACATTTTCTTTCATATCATTTGCATCCGAATTATTAGTTTCTGCAACATTTGCTTTTAAAAATTTCGTTCCGTCATCACATGAAACCAAAATCACCCATGGTCTTAATTCATCACTATTACTGCCGCTTACAGTCGCTTCCGACACAGTATAAACTGTTTTTTCTCTGCTTTTGTCGATAGCTGTTACAACACCCGTAACATCAATATTTTTGGTATTTCTTTCATATAACTCATATAGATAAAAATCATCCTGTGATTCGATGATTAAGCTTCCGAAGATAAACGCAATAAAGAATAGACAAAGAATAACAGTTCTGAATTTTTTTCTCGGTCGAGGCTTACATTTAACTGCATAATACAACAGGTAAGCCGCTACCATCCCGGATATAGGAAACACAAATTTAAAATATTCCGGCGTCAGAATTCCAAGAATCATGCCAAGACAAATAACAATCATCGGCCGTGAATAAATCCGTTCTGATAAAGTCAGTGCGCCTCACCTGCCTTTTCATTTGCAATCAGTTCGGGACTGCTTATCAAAAAATCAGAGATGTCCACCTTTCCGTAGTTCTTCCTGGTTTCATTGTTGACCGTAATTTTCACCCGACCGATACCCGGAAGCTCGCAAAGAGAATTAACCACGGAATAAACAATAACCTGGTTCTTAATTCCTTCGCGTCCATCAAGAAAATGTTCATTAAAATCGACATAACATATTCCGTCGGCACTTTTAATCTTATTTAGAACAGTTCCCTCCGGCAGCACTGCCAATAAACCTTCGTCATTATTTTCGGGGCCTTTAATCAGTCGATGAATAACGCATTCTTCCACCGACCTGTCATTCTCACTGAAACCTGCGCATTGTGAAAAGACAAGCATTTTTCCCGTCTCATCAGCAAAATAAACAGGTATTTCATAGTTTTTCTCTATGTAAATGAAACTTTCATTGCTGTCTATAAAATCCTTTGCGGACATCAGACCGAGCGATCGCTCCTCATTCATCATAACGGGCATGCCCATTACAGTGAATTCAACATAATCGACTGAAGCCAGCTGACTCATTGTCAGCACAACGGATGCCCTGCACAACGCCTCATCGACATTACTCATACTTAAATATTTTTCATTAAAATCAATAATCAGCTGTCCGTCCTGACCATATGTGTAACCTGTTATTTTCACATCCGCAGGCAATGCACTGACAAGCATAATATCCACAGGGACCGCAGCTACACCATTAATCAAAGCTTCTGTTTTGTCATTGAAATTACTCAAATTAATGCCATACCTG
Organism: Lachnospiraceae bacterium; assembly: GCA_045617345.1. Classification (GTDB taxonomy): domain Bacteria; phylum Bacillota; class Clostridia; order Lachnospirales; family Lachnospiraceae; genus RUG11977. The sequence continues at coordinate 5,689 of JAZLIK010000119.1, forward strand.
TACAATCCGGAATGATCTGTATCCGTACAGTAAATATAGTTCTCATACCCGTCGTTTTCATAACCGCCTGCATTTATTTTACCGTATTCGTCCGACAGATTATATCCTAAAAGGCTAAACAGAAAAACAAGTCCGCAGGTCAGTAAAAGACAAATTGCAATTCTTATTACTCCCGGAAGATTTATTTTATGTTTCATCGTATACTCCATTTCCGATATACACTTTCGCTGTTACTGTTCACAGTCAAAACAAACTCATTCATAAGCACCAACTGCTATACATTTGACTTCTTAATTCTAAATACACGAACATAAACTTAATTCTGATCAGAAATATAGTTCAGCGGTATCTTCATTGTAAACGTCGTTCCTTCACCTTCGCTGCTTTCAACCTTTACGGAGCCCTTGTGCATCAGAACCACATTCTTTGTAATACTCAGTCCGAGTCCGGTACCGCCTGTCTCTCTTGATCTTGCTTTATCGACACGATAAAACCTGTCAAAAATTCTGTCCTGAGATTCAGCAGGTATACCGATGCCGGTATCGGAAACAACTACCGTAAAACTTCGATGGTCACAGTCAAGTACAACGTTCACCTGACCGCCGTCACGATTGTACTTCACTCCGTTTTCAATCAGATTTGTCAGTGCAAGAGAAAGCTTGACCCCGTCAACTTCAGCCAGCACATCACGTCTGCTCTCAAATGTCAGATCGACGTTTTTGGAAAGTGCAATTGGTCGGATACGTTTCATGATAATTTCAATGAGTTCATTGATAGACACAGACGCTATATGCATGTCTCCGTTCGTTCTGTCCATTTTTACAAGGGCAAGAAGGTCGGAAATAATTCTGTCCTCTCTGGTAATCTCATTTGTTATATCATTCATCAGTTCCTGATACATCTCAATCGGAGCATCCGGCTGGCTGACAAGTGTATCAGCCATAATTTTCATTGAAGTCATGGGAGTTTTCAACTCATGCGACACATTAGAAACAAATTCCTGTCTGGAAGCTTCAATCTTTGCAATTTTCGAAAGCATTTCATTAAACGAGTCAGATATCTGTTCAACCTCAGTAAATCCGGTAATATCAACCTTATCCTCGACATAGCCCTCACTGATATGTTCTACGGAAGCCGTAATTCTTTTTAACGGAGCCGCCAGATGCATTGAGTGGAGAATGGATAATAAAATAATTACAGGAACAAGTATAACAAAGATAAATTGAATGGAAATCCTGAGATTTTCACTTGACTCGACAATATCTGCCACAGAATAAACTATAATAATACCACCGACGGTTTTCTCCTTATCTTCCATATCCCGAATCGGAAATGTAAGACAGACACACCGGTTTTCTTTCTCATCTTTTTTGATGTTTTCACCCTTGAGTGTCTCGATGGCATCCGAAGAAATCAGAGTTTTGCCAACAGAAGTATCATACGTGTCTGCTACAACTCTGAGCATTGAATTAAAAACAATGATTCTTCCGTCAAGGAATGAAGCCGAATTCACCATTTTACGATTCATGTCTGCATTTAGCTCGCTGTTGGCAAGAAATGCGTTTACTCTGATACTGTCGCAAAGTTCTTCCGCATAATCACATACTTCATTTTCCCTGATTTCCAGATTGTTATCATACGAATTTTTCCATATCAAAAGTCCGGACAATATACCTGTGAGTATCGAAACAGCAGCAAGTACAAAAAACACCCAGAATTTCATACTTCTGAAAAAATTGATTATCTTTTTCAAATCGGCCCTCACTTTTCACTGACACAGACAGTATCAGCCGTTATTTTGACTTTCTGTAAAATAATAGCCGGCTTTCCATTTTGTATAAATGTATTTAGGATTGCTGGGATCGGTCTCGATTTTCTCTCGCAGTCTTCTGACATGAACATCCACGGTTCTTGCGTCACCGGGATAATTCTTGTCCCAAAGGATCTCCAGCAGCTTCTCCCTGCTGTAAACCACATTCGGATTATTTAAAAGCAGTGACAGAATATCAAATTCTTTTGCGGTAAGATTAATATTTTTGCCCGCAACGGTTACAAGCCTGTTAACATTATCGACTGTGATATCACCATAAGTTTTTTTGTTCTGAATAGCCGGTTCCTGAACATTCCTGCTTCCGTTTCGTCTGATAACCGCTTTGATTCGGGCTCTGACTTCAAGAATATTAAACGGCTTTGTGATGTAATCATCGGCACCCACACTCAGCCCCTCAATTTTATCTTCGTCCTCGGTTTTAGCTGTAAGCATAATAATCGGAACGTTAGAAAACTCCCTGATTTTAGAACATACCTCATATCCGGTCAATCCCGGAAGCATGACATCCAGAAGTATACAGTCATAACTGTTTTTTGAGGCTTTTTCCAATGCGGAATTTCCATCAAATGCAGTATCAACCACATGCCCGTCAAGCTTCAGGCTGATGGAGATTCCTTTAACAATCAATGCTTCATCATCTACCACAAGTATATTTCCCATAATTCATCCTTTTTACAATATTAAAAATCATTATAGCCTATTTGTGCTTGGAACGCAGCGGTTGACTGCGAAACGCACTGACTTTTAATGCGTTTTGTCCGTACCTGCGAACAGAATTAACTAAGTGTTCGACACACAGATACTGTCTTTGATTTTTTCAAATATTCCGGTCTTAATTCCTTTTACATTCATTATCTCTTCAACACTTGAAAATCCACCGTGTTCCTCGCGATAAGCAATAATATCGCCGGCTCTTTTTTCACCGATGCCCTTTAACCTGCATAATTCTTCAACTGAAGCAGTATTAATATCAATAAGTCCGGTAACATCAGTACCCGCACCGCTATCGTTTCTTCCGATACCCGAATCGCTGTTTTTCCTGTCGTTACCCTCAGCGCTATCGTTTCTTCCGATACCCGAATCGCTGTTATTTCTGGCAGTACCCGCAACGCTATTGTTTCTTCCGATACCCGAGTCGACGCTATTTTCGTCATTCAAACCGGTATCTACACTTGCAGATGATTTTCCGTTACTGTTCCTTGTAAGACCGGTTTGGGTATCGTAATCTGCTTCGCCACTGCTTGATGTATCATCTGCAGCTGAATAATTAATTTCACTTTTACCTTCATCGACTATATTATTATAATATACAAAGCCGATAAACAACAAGAGGCAAACCGCCAAAATTTGTATTATTTTTTTAATCTTTTTGTACATTTCTTCAATTCTTTTCTTTTGTCCTTTTGTTTTCAAGGGAATCCTCCTTTTTTTTACTTGAAATATAATTAGCAATAATGTATGATAAGACAAATAAAGGTTCATAAGATTAACATCAAAATTGAATCGGATTTAAAATATATTAATCATGATATTTAAACAGGGGGAAAGTTATGACAATTACCGAAAAAGCAAAATTACTTAAAGCTGACAGTACAAAGCTTGCCGCCGAATCAACAGAATCAAGGAATAAAGCTCTGCTTGCTGTTGCTGATGCTCTTGAAGCTAATTCCGCTTCCATATTTGAAGCAAACAATGAAGATCTGAAACGTGCAGAAGAAAATAACATAGCTCCTGCAATATATAAGCGGCTTAAGTTCGGTGAGGACAAGCTCAGAAGTTCACTGGAAGGAATCAGAAGTCTGGTATCTCTTGAAGATCCGTTAAACAAAATCAGTATGAAACGCCGGCTCGACGAGGGACTTACACTTATCAGAACAAGCTGTCCTATCGGAGTTATCGGTGTCATCTTCGAGGCAAGACCTGATGCGCTGATACAGATTTCATCCCTGTGTATCAAAAGCGGAAACTGTTGTATTTTAAAAGGCGGAAGCGAAACCGCAACCACGAACAGAGTACTCTTTAATATTATTTACAAAGCCGTAACAGATTCAGGACTGCCCGAAGGCTGCATGGCACAGGCCGAGGAAAGATCTGAAATTGCTGAACTTCTCACGTGTGATAAATATGTCGATTTGCTGATTCCCAGAGGAACTAATTCATTTGTCAGATACATCATGGACAACACACATATCCCTGTTATGGGACATGCGGACGGAATCTGTCATATCTATATTGACAGTGAAGCTGATTTTGACAGGGCCGTTTCAATTGCCGTGGATTCAAAGACTCAGTACCCTGCCGTATGTAACGCTGTTGAAACAATTCTGGTAAACAGTTCTGTTGCCGCATCCTTCCTTCCTGTACTTTCAGATGCATTTATTAACGCAGGGGTTAAAATGAACGGCACTAAGAAGGTAGCTGAATACATCAACTGTAATGTGATTGCGGACGATGATTTCAAACATGAATACCTTGATAAAGAAATTTCAATTAAAACAGTAGATACCATTGAAGAAGCTGTAAACCACATTAACAGCTTCGGCTCACACCATACAGACTGCATCATTACCGAAAATACCGCAAATCGTGATTTCTTCTTTACAAGAGTGGATTCAGCCAATGTATTCTGCAACTGCTCCACCAGATTTGCCGACGGATTCAGATTTGGTTTCGGTGCCGAAGTAGGAATCAGTACAGGAAAGATGCCGCCCAGAGGACCTGTAGGTCTCGAAGGTCTTGTAACCTATAAATACAGGATGTTTGGATCAGGTCAGACTGTAGCTCCTTATTGCGATGGTACCAGACATTTTGATTTTAAAGAATTATAAGTTGAAACTATAGTTACTATAATCGGGTAATAATGAGCGCAGGACTGAAGCCAGCTTCAGTAATTCCGGATGTTATTATCCGACTAAGGGAACAAGGTAAAAATAAGCAAAATGCTTATTTTTAACCTTGTTTCTTTTTTTTAGTAAACTACATCGGTAATTGAATTACCGGGCATCAGGTGCACACAGCTTTCGTCGCGTAGAGCCCAAGGTGCGTCCATAACACCTTACTGCTCACCAAATTGGTTGCACAGCGGCTTTTGGTTATACGATTTAAGCTTTGAACACTTTATGCTTTAAACGCTTTATGCTATGAACATTTTATGCTTTTAACACTTTATGCTTTGAACATTTTATACTTTGAACGCTTTATGCTTTGAACGCTTTATGCTTTGAACATTTTATGCTTTGAACGCTTTACCTTTCACAAATGCGTCTATCATTCGGCGTCAGTTCTTTTGCACATTAAGCATAATTAATTAATAAAAAGTCACTTACATATCGGCTCAAATCTGAGTCTGATTTCCGGCAGTTCTTTAAGTTCATAATAATAATTCTCCTGCCAGTCCGCTCCCTGTTCCTGCAGATTCACGCCGTCCGCAGGCGGCGCAAATATATTCAGTTTCAGAGAGAATGAACCTTCATGTTTCTTTTTGAAAAAATATGGCATAAAATCAACAAAAGTTACTCCGGGTGCTTTGTAGAACCAGAATCCGTCAAGCTCAAGCATCAGATTGGCATCCTTTAACAAACCGTTAAAATTAGCCTCAGCAAACACAGGATTCTTTTTGAATTTCAGGCTCATCTGAACACCCTCTGCATCCTCCGAACCACCCCATCTGAGAGTCAACGGAAGAATTGCCTTTTCCGTTTTCTTTATCATCGGGCTGAAATATTTGTCAGAAATGATATCCCTGTAGGCTTCAAGCATCGGCTGCTCAATTCCGACATCCGGATTATTCGGATCGGTTATTTCGAGGCCGAGTCTTCCGTCATCACGAAACTGATAAAAACAGAAACCGCTGAGCCACTTAACTCTGTCATGTTTTACAATATCACAGAATTCACGCATTATATCAACCTGATCGTAAGGACCGGTAACATCGCCGTCGGCATTCAGCTCTGACATAACAAGCGGTCTTCGTTTACCGTCGCAAAGCTTCATCAGACGTTTAAAGGTCTTTCTTCCGACATCGCATACAAACCGTGCACCGTCAAGCTTATGCTGATTGTTATTCTTTTCAGCCACCTCATAAGGCCAGCCCCAGTTAAGCGCAATATATTTATCGATTGACCATATATCTGTGTCTCTGACAGCATCTGTAAAGTCCTCTTCACGCTCAAGCATGTCATTATCAGGACTGTCTGAAGCACCGGCACAAAGAATCATCTTTACATTTGGTGCATATTTCCTGATAATGTTGTGAAATCGAACATAGAAATCCGCAATTTCCCTGTAGGATGCCCTCTTGGTATATGAGAACCAGTTGCCGGTACATTCATGATTCAGGCGCAGCATCATGCGTCCAAAACATTTCAAATCCTTTGCGATACCGATAATATGCTCATCACTGATGTGCGAATCGCAGGTCAGAGTCAGAATAACATCCTGACCGTGACGCCTGATATCCCGCATGCTTTTAAAAGGTTCTCCGTCTGTGTTTCCTGTGATTCCACCCTCGTAAGGAAAATAATTATCATAGGGATAAGCCCAGGCATAATTTACTTCCATGTCACTGTAAGCATCCTGTACTCTCTTTGGCCAGGCCTCATCGAGAGGATAATAACAGAACATGATATTTACTGCCCTGTGCGGCCTGTTCAGTTTTCTGAGTATGTAATCCTGATTTACATATAATCCGCGTTCACTTCCGTCGGATAAATCAACCGCACAGGTTGCTGGTTTTATGCAGACCTTATTAATTGTCATAATGAATCTCCAAAATAATAATCTGAAGAATTACTTCTTCGTAACCGAACCTGTATTACCAACCTTATTCTTGTTTGCCTGTTTGAGAGCAGCCTTACCCGTGGGCTTTGAAGAATTCGAAGCAGTCTTTGAATTAGCGGGTTTGGATACGGGCTTTGAAGCAGGCTTTGATGCCGGTTTTACAGCTGCAGGCTTTGATGCCGGCTTTAAAGCAGGCTTCTTTGCGAGAGCTGAACTTTTTACTGAAGGTTCTGCACTCTTCTTTCCGCCAAACAGACCGGACGCTATATTTCCGAGATTAAGTCCTCCCATAATTCCACCGAGAATGCCGCCAAGACCACCCTCGTTTTTATCTTCCTTCTTATCCTCTTTCTTTTCTTCCTTCTGTGACTGTTTGCCGAGAAGACTCATCAGAAGAGGTGCGGCCGCAGACATGATATTTGAAGTAGTATTCGAATTAACACCTGTCTGTGAAGCTACCTGTGAAGCACCGTTGTTTCCAAGGAGATGATTTACAATCTTTGAGCCGTCCATGATATCAACATTACTCAAAAACGAAGCAATATTTGAAGTATCCTTTCCTGCGTGCTGGTTCAGGGCAGCTGAAAAACCTGCCGCTGTGCCCGAATTATTTGCCTGTTTGTCGGCACCGCTGAACAGCTGAGGAAGTGCTGATGTTAAAACGCTGGTAACATCCGTCTTAGAAGCACCTGTTTTCTCGCTGACACCGGCAACAGTTTCATTACTGAGTAATGTACTCATCAATGAAGAAATATCCATGATTAACCTCTTTCCTGCATTAAGCATATATTAATTTTTACTTTTAAGAATTTCGTCGTTACTATTCACAGTCTGTCCAAAACGCATTCATAAGCCCTGCCTGCTACGCAGTCAGTCGCCGTTTCACGGCTTGAAGCTTATTCATGTGTTTTGTCCAGCCTCCATAGTCAGATAATAATATCCGCAAGCCAGAGAGCAAGCTCTCAGCTTGCGTTTATTATTATCTGACTGTGAATAATAACATTTCGTCAAGTAAATTCAAGACTCGCAACTGCTTCGCTTGTTGCTCGTTAAAAGGAGGCTGCTTCACAGCTGTCAGGTACGGGGATTGTACCCCGCACCT
>JAZLIK010000120.1:0-39010 GCA_045617345.1 Lachnospiraceae bacterium
ATAGCCTGGCGCACTTTAGGCATAAGCTGAATCTCGTCAAATATAATAACGGATTCTCTTTTATACAACGTTATCCCAGTTGCAGTTTGCAGTCTAAGAAAAAAAATATCCAGATTTGCTATGTCATCGAACACATCAAGAACATCCTGCGTTATGTTAGCAAAATCCACTTTTATATATGACCTATACTCTTGCTTTGCAAATTCTTCGGCAATTGTCGATTTTCCAACACGCCTGGCCCCTTCCAGAAGCACAGAATACTTTGGTGCCTTTTTTGCTTTCCAATATTTTAGCTTTTCTAAAGCTTTTCTCTTAAACATACTATCTCCTCAAAACAGCATAGTTCCATTTCTTCAAACTTATAAATAGATTATAGTACCATTTCTTCAATATTTCAAGGGTAGTGTTCCGTTTCTTCAAGATTTATTTCTACTTTTAGTACCGTTTCTTCCAAATCACTACCAAAAAGCACCCTGCATAACGCAGAGTGCTCTCATCTCATCGGGTAGTTCACCTTAACTGACGGATTAAACTAAAATTTGTTATTCCTTTTTACTCAGTTCTTTAATCTCTAGAATATAGTTTTTCAATACACCTTTCCTTATCAGCAGTACCACACCGATGCCAATCAACAAGGCGGCCACGACACTGACAACAAGCGGACTGCCGGTTTGGGAAAAGTTTAAAAGGAACTGCGTAACATCATCACCTGCCGGTGCCTTACCATTTATGAAAGCAAACGGAATAAACACCCATGCAAGTAACGAACATATCGGAATTAAGCCAATAAAGAAGGAAAACATTCTGTAGAATGTCTTATTCAATTCTCTCCTATAGAAAGCCAAATAAATAAACGCTGTAATCATCGGAAATAACGCTCCATTTGCATGAAGCCACAAATCTGAGATATTCGTATACTCTCCGCCGTGCCCACTGACATGAGCGCCGAAGATACTGAATTCGTCAATCGTTTCCCCGGCAGAAAGCATTACGATCAAATGTCCGAATTCATGTAATGCGATATATAACACCACCATGAGTCCCGCGGCTGCAAGAACATCAAAAACCAGTTTGCCTTTTTTGTTCATCATTTTTCTCCTTCGTAATTCATAATAGAGATAACAAATAAAAATTTGTTATTGTTCAGTGGCATCCGATTTATAATCAATAACTAATGTATTTCAACAACATATCTGGTATGTATTGGTAATGATGACTTTCCTCATAGAGTTTGAACTCACAATCACCGCCGTGTTCAATGATAGATTCATATACAGCCTGTGCACCTTCTATAGTTGAAGGATAACCGTTATAACCGGAAGCATAGTCCGAATCTTCGAGTTCACCCGCCGTAATATAAACAGACTTATTTATAGTACTGTTACGCTCCCAATATCCGCAATAATTGTCAAAGACATCGCGTCCCATTCCCTCATACAATCCCCAAAGTGCCGGACTTCCGATAATATATCTGCCAAACGGCTGATTCTCATGCAAATCCGAATTAAACAGGCAATAAAACGAGAGAACACCGCCATCGGAATGACCGTAAAACACAGACGTATCACAATCAATTTTATACATCTCACTTATAAGCGGCATAAGATTGTCGGTAATAAAATCATCTGCTCTATTACACATCATAGTAAACAACTGACCGCGTAAATTTCCATCTGCACCGTTTAAATTATAATCATATCCCAAAGTAACAATAATCATCGGCTGAGCCTTGCCATCAGCCATTGCCTGCCACAAAGCCGGGGCAGAACCAAAGCGCCATACCGCATCCGTCAGGAATAGAACCGGATACGTCTGATTAGAATCGTAATTCGGAGGAAGAATCACATGCACCAGAAAATTCATTCCCAATTCGTCATCGGTAATGTGAATTTCCTGAACTGAATCCTTGATTGCTTCAACTTCATCCGGAACATATTCCCAGCCCTTATCACCCGTACTTCCCAAAGAATGCCAAATATTATGATTCTCCATAAAATGTATAGGCGCTTCAATATAATCACCGCTGATAACCGCATCCCAGACATTGATTATGTCCTCATATCTTAGATCATACCAAGTCGAGTCAAAGTAATCATTGGCAACAGCCTCTTCCAAGAATCCCGGAAGCCAAGCCTTAAATTCCTCATAATTCTCAAAAGATTCATTTATATCAACAGTCTCACCGCTTGATAACCAGAAGCTTTGATGAATATCAAACTCACCACCGTCGTATTCCGGATAGTCCGGACAAAACAGCACCGGTTTACCGTTTATATAAGCCTCGAAGATTCTTCTCGGGCTCGGATAATCCTGTGCCGACTGAATTTCTTCCTCTAAATAAGCTTTCAAATCCTCCGTGAGAAAGACCGAATTCAACATTATTCGGTCATACTTTATAACATCTTCCGAATCACCGATTTCCAACACCACTCCGTCCCGATAAGGATCCGGAGTAATGTCATTCCAAGGCTTATCAAGAATAGTAAGCGGCCCAACCTTTACCGAAGTTCTCTCGTGTTCACTCATTTGGTTTACAAGCTGATCTGCCTGAAGTTCAGGAAGCGATATTGTAGTTTTTCCGAATTCAGTTGAAGGTGCGGTTGTAATATCTCCTAAATTACTTGTATCTGCAGATGACACAGATCCCGATGCGGTACATCCGCCAAGAATTGAGGCAACCAAAATAACGGCGCCGAGCATAGTCCCTATTTTATGCATATATTTCTCTCCTTTGTTTTGATTGGAATAATCCTATCAAAGAGATATATAGTTTTTATGCACGAATTATGGAGTTTGTGTGGAGCGCAAAGAAATACTGCTTATAACACCCTTACTCGTATTCTTAATTGAATACTTGCCTTTATGGCTCTCTGCCACAAGCTTCACAAGATAAAGACCCAGGCCGCTTCCGCCGGTATTACTGTTACGGGATTTATCGGTTCTGTAGAAGGCCTCATGCAGTCTCTCCAGATGCTCTTCCGGAATGTGGGCCCCGTAATTCTCAACTTCCACCGTAATATATTCGTCTTCCTTATAAGCTTTGACAACGACATCAGCATCTTGCGAAGAATACAGACAGGCATTAGCAAGAATCGCCCCCAAAGCATCCTTTATCAGCTCATAATTTCCCTGAACGAATAAGCCTTCTTCCGCACTGACTTCCGGAACAATATTCTTTGCTTCATAGAGTTCCTCATATGCATTTATCTGCTCGAAAAGGACATCCGAGACATCCACACTTGCCTCAGATGCCGATGTTCCGGCCTGAAGTCTTGAGATTGCCAATATATCCTTTACGGTCTTCTCCATTCGCCGCACATTGGCAAGACTTTTACGCAGATACACATCACGATTCTCATAAACCCCGACCTTATCTATCATCCCGTTAAGCTGACCGTCAACAATACTTAACGGAGTTTTTAATTCATGAGCTGCCGCAGAGAAGAAAACACTTCTCTGATTCTCAAGTCGGTTGGCACACTCAATCTCTTTCTCAAGAACGAGATTTCTCTCCTGAAGTTCAAACAAAGTTCTCTGAAGTTCAGAGGACAGATGATCCAAGCTGTCACCTATGAGACCAATCTCGTCTTTACGTTTGCTGTTGCATTTGCGATCAAAATTAAGATTAGACAGGTCGCCGGCAACATCGCTTATTCTCTTAATCGGACGAACAACCCAAGCACCGAATATGAAACTGCTGATTAATGTAACCACCACTATTATCGCTACAAACCACGGCAAATATTCTATTATAACTTTATATGCAAAATTCTCTTCCGACATAAAATAAGTCATAACTATCATATATGACCCATCCCAATCTTCTATTGAGATTTCCATTGCGTTGGTTGTCAAAATATCATTATCAGGACTATTAAAACAAACGCCTTCAAAAAAACTGTATTCCGCTTTAGAATTAATAGAAAGTTTTGAATTCGTAGCGTATATTTCTCCTGAATCTTCAAAGTTAAAATCATTATCCGTAAGAAACAAATTGATAAGATTATTCGGATACCTATCACGCATCTTCTCAAGGAACTTATCAACCAAAGGACCATAATCTCCTGAATTAACAGACGATATAGAATCAGTGAATTCATAAAACTCATCACCGATTTGATTCTGAAGGGTAGTATTGTAACCTAACGGCATCACTTTGTACAAAAAAACAGCAGCCCAAAACCAAGTATTACCTGTATCAGGAATACTCCCACAAACACCTTAATAAACAGTTTGCCGCGTTTTCCGCTTTTGCTGTTTCTGCCGACTTTTCCGTCTTTATTTTGCTGCACGATAACCTATTCCTCTCACTGTCTCAATATACTCTCCCCCGATTTTTTGTCTCAGGTTCTTTATGTGACTGTCCACCACTCGATCTTCGACAGCATCATTGTAGCTCCACACCGAATCTATAATCATCTCTCTGCTGTATACATGTCCCGGATGTTCCGCAAAAAGGCACAACAGATTAAATTCTCTTACAGTTAGGTTTACCTTTCTCCCGTTAACCGTTACTTCCATCAATTCGCGATCAATTAGCAACTTCTTATATGTAATCTGTTGAGAATCGTCCTTTCTGTCAGTTATGTCATTACGTCTGAATATTGCAGCAATCTTGCGAAGCAGAATCGGCATAGAGAACGGCTTAGTCACATAATCATCTGCAAGGCAATCATATCCCTTTACGAGTTGTTCTTCCCCGTCCATTGCCGACAGGAAAATAATCGGAACCGCTGACTTCTTTCTCATCAGCTGACACACTCCGAAGCCGTCAATATCTGGAAGCATTATATCAAGAATCACCAAATCGAATTGTCCCTCGTCAAATGCTGCCACTGCATCAACGCCGTTTGCAGCAGTCATGACTTCATACCCGGCATCTGTCAGGTAGTTAATCAGCAATTCTCTTATCTCCTCTTCATCGTCTACAACAAGAATCTTGTACATAATTCCCAATAAACTCCCTCCGAATCAGCTTTTGCATTATTCTAACAAAAAATTGTGGAGATATTATGAATTTCAAAAAGGCACTTTCATTAGCATTCTTCACAAATATATTGTCACAAACAGAAAAAAAAGTTCAAAAAAAGACCGGTCACAAATCAACCGGTCTTCTGACTGAAGCAGAGATAATTTTGTTCGGTCGTCACCGAGTCGGTTGGCGCCGAATATGATAAATGCATATGCACTCCACCTTTCAGATTTTATAATTGATTGTACTTTGTTGCACTCCCCTTTGCCTTTTCTATCGGATACTTTGACTCGTTTTGAGACATCTTCATGTTAATGATTTCGTCAGCATCCAAGCCAAGCTTATCAAGAAGATTCTGGCTATATATCATAACATCAGCTAATTCCTCTTTGATATGCTGCAAATCATATTCTTCATCTGACCACTGAAAGCACTCCAGCAATTCAGCGGCTTCAATCACAATCGATTTTGCCAGGTTGGCCGGTGAATGGAACCGGTCCCAATCTCGATTCTCTGTAAATTTTCTGATTCTGTCTATAGTATCCTGATTCATTTCCGCTCCTCCCTTATTTTGCTGCTTCCAGCAGTGCCTTTTGAAGTTCCGGGTCACAGGCATATAAATACATTCCTTTTACCCCTCGTGTCATAAGTACCCTCACTTCATGTTGAATTAGCATTTCACCAAATTTTTGCTTTGTTCCGTCTGATAAAGTTCTATTTCTTACAGCCTTATCATTATGGCTTGCAGAAGGATCAAAAATAATTTTTCCATCACGGTATTTAACAGATGGTCCAAGGATTACTCCTGCGTAATTTAAATCAAATCCCTGAATTGTAAATGTTGATCCCACTTCGTTAATTGTTTGTGGCTGTTCCGCCCAAGCCAGCCCTGCAATATTTCGCTTCTCTTTTCTTGAAAGTTCAGATTCAAGTTCACGGTTCCATGGTTTATGCCATTTTCCAATCATCACTTCCCAATATTTCATCAGGCGATCCTCCGGCTTGTGATTTGAGCTATACTCCCAGTCATAAGTTGCAACCACACGTGATAATGCGTAATCTCTTTCTTTTGCTCTTTTTTGTATCTCTATATCAAGTAACTCCGGCTTATCAAAAATTTTTATACTATATCCACCAAGAGAGTCCGGAATCTTCTTCAACTGTCCCTTTTTAGTAAATGAATCTATCCAGTCCATTGTCTCAGGATTCACTTGCATACGAAGCTGTTTATCTAAAACAATATGGTTATCTGATGCTTTTGCCTGATTTCGATATTGTTCAAGAATCTGAAACTCCCAATATTGTTCCGTTGTAAGAATTTGATTTTCATCAAACATAACTACCGTCACACGAGCTCTATCGATAATATCACTCATTTGATTGTTTCCACGATACGACTGTTTTCCTTGTGTGAGAAGTAAATGTGCTTCATCTATAAATGCAACATCTACAGGATTATCTTCTGAATGATTATTAATAAATGTCGTTGGTTTGCTTACAACTGTCCCATATTTACCTGTTAATCCAAGCTTCTCGGCTATCTGTTCATATACCGTAATCTGCTCATCGTGATTAACCAGCAAATGGCATTTTAATTTACTGTTTTTTTCCTCAGCCTGACAGTATAATTCATAAAAAGTACTACTATTAAGAACAGTTTTACCGGTTCCGGCTTCTCCATCGATAAATATCAGTTGTTTTGTCTCACCATTCTCAAGTGCCTTGTTTACCTTTTGAACAATTAATTCTCTCGCCTTCTCCTGATCCTTCGTAAGCTTATGAAGTGGAGATGCTTTATATATTGCAGAATCCTTTATCACACTTTCTGTAGGAAATAACTCCTTGTTTTCTTTGCGGAGTCCACTCCATATTTTGCTGAATATTTCATCCAGCTCATTCATTGGGTAGTAGCTTGTCTGTGGATTATCTCTCAGATTATGTACATGCTTTACACGTTCTACACTCATCATGTAATGCATCAGTCGATTTTCTATATCAAGTGTCAGCGATTTATTAAAATGCTCATGACCAATAATAAAAAGACGTGCATCTTTTTCCAATAAATTTCTCTGCCACTTTGATTTATCTATCGAGGCATCATAATGCTGGCGAGTTCTTTTAAATATGTCATTTGACTCACCTACATATACTTCGTAATCTCCTGAATCTCGCCAATTGTGGATATAAACAGTAGGAAAGTTCATTATTATTTCCTGTGTTTTATCATCCTCTGCCGGTAATGATACTGTTTCGAAAAAATCTAAAGCATCACGACTGTCTTTAATTTGCTTAATAATTGGCTTTGCCACACTATTGCTCATTTTTACTATCCTTCCCTGGATCAATTAGCTTTTCTGCATCTGCAGGAATCAGCCACATTCTTCCACTAAACACGGTGCCTTCGATACGTCCATCTTTACAATAAATTGCCACCCGCCTCTGTGACACATTCCATAGTCAGCCTCTCCGTGCCCTACAAATAAAAATTGTGTCATTTCACATATTCCTTATATGCCCTTAGAATTTTCTCGACGCTTTCATAATCTTGTAAAGCCTCTTCACGGTCATAGGTGAAGTTTTCGGGAACGGTTTCAAAAAGCTCAATCTTTCCCATTTCACTTTCGGGAAGCGATCCGAGTGAATGTGCATTGGCAAAATAAACCCTGCCGTTGTTTTGGTGTATACCATCACCCCAAATCTGTGTGTAATCCCATAGAGGAATGATATCACAGTCGGTGATTCCGGTTTCCTCATAAAGTTCACGTTTGGCTGCCTGAAGAGCAGCTTCGCCCGGTTCAACATGTCCACCGGGATTCTCCCAGCTTTCTCTTTTCTTGTGCCAGCACAATACCCATTTGCCTTTATATTGTGTAAAGATAACTACAAAAGCAATGTCGTCGAGTGTTCCGGGCAAGAAGATTGTTTTGCTATCCATGACTTAACCTCCCAAATTCTTAATTTTCAGTAAGTGACATGAGCTGTTCATATATCCATTCAGCTTCCACACCCTTTGAATCATTCAAGACTCGCAACCGCTTCGCTTGTTGCTCGTTAAAAGCAGGCTGCTTCGCAGCTGTCAGGTACAGGGATTGTAGCCCTCACCTGACAAAGCCTGTACCCACCGCCTAAAGGCAGTGGGTTATCTTTCTGCTTTTATATTAACAACAAAATCCCCATATCTTACACTGAAATTCATCCGCCATCCGTTGCTGTCCCTGCTTTCTCCTGACTTATACGCTCGTGCAGGTATGGCATCAATCATAAGCTCCTCAATGTCAAAAATCGGATTATCTACCATTAATCTTAACAACTCATACCCGGAATAGCAAGAGGCTGGACAAAACACATGAAATAAATTCCATTTTTATTCCAAAACAGTATTCATACCAATTATGACGGTGCCATATGACAAATCATTACTATCACTGCCATACAGACAATTATTTACTTCTTCCCAGGTAATATCCTCATCATTTGTGAGAACTATGTACTGAACGGAATATTCCGACTTAGGTTCTTTCCCAATTAATGTTTTCTTATACTTGAATACCGTATCCTTATCAACCGTGTATTCATGAGTTATTGGATTTTCTTCATAAAATACACTCAAATTCTCCTCCTCGGTATTCGTCCACATAATAATCGGGAATCTGTCTGTAAGAATATTTTCAACCGCCTGCTCCTGAGAAAAATATTCGCAATTAAAATATTTCATATATAATGGTTTGTCTTCTCCCTCAGTGTAAAAAACTACCCAATACTCAGAAGTGGGATCAGCGTTAGGATTTTTTTCCAGTTCCGCAGCCGTAAACAAATCAAACGAATACTGATACATACAGCATGAAAAGCCACCGGTAGAGAACAACTTTATTTTTTTATAATCTGAATGATTGTCAAGATAATTATATGCTATAAGTTTTCCATCCAAAAAAGTTTCCCGTTCAGAGAAATAAGGATCATTGCAAAATACTCCCTCGCCTCCAAGTGCATACCACCCCTCCGGAGCACCATCTCCATGCACAGGTTCCTTATAATCATCCGACGAAAAGAATTTGCCACCAAAGTTAAAAACCAGTTCGTCGGTATATTCGCCATATAAGACGGCATTACCCTTTTCGGTATTTCTCTTCGAGTCAAGATCAGACCGATACTTTTCAGGGACTTTTGTAAACATATAATCGACTTCGGCAAGGCTTTTATGATCTATATTTCTGATGGCAAAGCATGGTAAAACATCATCTTTTGCCTTTTCATATTTCTTATCCCAAAACTCTTCTCTTTCAGCAGATAACCAATAATACTCCTTATTTGAAATCAAAGAAACCGGGTATCCCGGAGCATAAATATATGTTGTTGAGGCTCCATCAAATCCATATGGAGTGGCAGTTGTTACTCTAATACCATCTTCTTCTGATATTTTTCCCGGTTCTTCATACACCAGTCCCCCTATATGGGTAACATATGCCTTTTCGCTTAAATCTGCAGGATATTCATAATACTCCGTTTCACTTAAGTCTACAGGATATTCAAAATACCCGGAAAATTCACATCTTTCAACACTGCCTGCATCACTATCTTCGTACAGCCCAACAAAATATCCGTCACTGTACAAATAAATGCGTGTTTCCCACCCTCCTGTGCCGCTTAACATCCAGTATTCACCGGACATTTCTTTGAATAGTTCTGTTTCTGTGCCAACATATTCAGAGGATTTATCTTTATCGCCTTTATCGACTGTTTCTATGGCTGATCCGTTTTTATCGGTCTTTGCCGCATCAGAAACACTTTCATCTACCTTTCCCGTATCGGTATTGCTTTCATCAACCGTTTCCGCACCGGAATTGTCTTTCATTATTTCCTTAAATGAATCCTCTGTTTGCAAAACATACTCTGCTCCGTCATCCAAGCCCCACATCGAATCTAAAGCAGACTTATCTGCTTCGTAATATAGTTTCCCGTCACCATATCGGAATACTTCCTTGCGATTATCGCCCATTCCGATATCATTAAATGTCACATAATCTCCTTCGATAGTCCATGTTCCGGCGCCCATGTAACTGCTTATCACACTCGGCGAAAAAGTAAATGTTCCGTCCTCATTTATCGTAAGTCCTGACCAGGAAAACATGGGATTTTCCGTTGAATTATTTTTGGCATAGGTTCCGAATACCATTTCACCGTTACCCTTGTCTTTCTCGGGATTTGTTAAAAAGCAAACTGCCACAACAATACAGATCAGTACCGATATGCAAATAATCCAAAACGCAGGCTTTTTGTAGTTTAAAACGTTCCTGATTCTCCCCTTCACATCTGTTTCTCCAAATGCAATCGGGCACGCGGTAATCATTCTTCTTTGCGAAGCACATACAAGCAACGCCTGCGAATATCCTGCTATATGTGCCCTATCCATTTGGGATATTACCTTTTCATCGCAGGCAGCTTCAATATCCCTGCAAAGAAAAATGTAAGCTGCCCACATTACAGGATTAATCCAATATACGGAAAGAAGGACAAATCCCAAAGGTTTCCAAATAAAGTCGTGTCGCTTAATATGTGCCTTCTCATGAGCAATAACATTTTCCCTTACTTCTCCGGTTATTCCGGAAGGAATATATATTCTCGGTCTGATAATTCCCAAAATAAACGGCGATTTTATTTCATCGCACACATATATATTGTCATTTCCTTTTATGGATGCCCTTATTTTTCTTCGCACCGCGGCATAACTTATCAGGGCATATACCGCCATTGCAATCACACCAAATACCCAAATATATACCACTAAAAGCATATTTACACCTGATGTTTTCGTTCCTCCGGTCCTGCTGTCCAATGAAAGATCATCATTTGTCAAAGCCGGCAGTTCAAACGTAAGCTGAGGTTTCTCCGTTTTTCCGTTATACTCAAAATACTCTACCTGCCCGTTTGAGACTGTATTACTCTGAAGCACATTATACACGGAGAAACTGCTTGAAATGCTGAAAGGACATATCAGACGAAATGCAACCAGAAACCAGAGTATGCAAATATATTTTTTAGGAGCTTTTTTTAGTACAACTCTCAGAACCATAATAATCAGCACCAGAATACTTGCAGTCAGGCTCATGTTCAGGAGTTTTGTAAAAACCTCATACATATTTTACTCCCCCCTGTAATCGTTTATCATTTTTTGGATTTCATCTATCTCTCGCTTACTGATTTTTTTATGTGACATAAATGCCGCAATAAATGCAGGCAGAGACCCTTCATAGGTATCTTCCACGAATTTCTCGCTTTTTGATGCGATAAACTCTTCTTTCGATATTAACGATGTTACAACTCCGTCCTCATTTTTAAACAGACCCTTTTCGCAAAGCTTTCTTAACACAGTATACGTAGTTGGCTTTTTCCAGTTTAATTCCTTCTCACAAATCTTTACAAGTTCACCGGAACCAATTGGTTCATTATTCCAAATAATATCCGCAAAAGCAGCCTGTACATCACCTAATTCAATTTCTTTCATTTGTTCTTTCATTTGTTCTTTCATTTGCTCCTTCCTTCGGTTTATTCCAGATATACCTTTTTGTTGTTAGTTTACTCCGAATAAACCCGGTTGTCAATATGTTTTTACTGAATATGACGCAATTTCCTATAAAGTAAAAACAGCACCTTGACTCATATTAGCCAAAGTGCCCTGCTTTTTTTACAGTTATTCATCTCAATGTTATTTACAATATCGATTTTTCCATTTCCAGGCATTTTCCGTGCAAGCCTTTTCATAAGAGAAGTTCTTTATTTGCTACTCTTTTTGCAACATTCCTTTTCAGCAAGCGGTCTCATTCCGCCGGCGAACCGGAATTCGTTATTTCTTTTCACTAATGACTTTTTCATTAAACTTCTCCAAAAAATCTTTTGAGTTCACCCAATCAAAATCACATCCTGCGAGCTCATACAAAGCCCTTGCGCAGATATACTCATATGACCCGGCATTTTCACTCTTATATATGATTAAGTATAAAGGTTTCATTGCAGCCTGACCCAAAGCCAGAACCCTCTTATACCTTTCGCTCTTAAAAACTCTTGTCCATCCTTCGGTAATCACGATTTCGGGGTTTGCTCTTTCAGCCTCGGTTTCTTCTTCAACTAACGTTTGGAGTTCTTTCCCGATTGTATTTAGTGTTTCTACGTCAATATTATCAAATAACAATTCTTCGTCAACACCATCTGCAGTTATCTCGTCCCAGGTAAACTTCTCCTCCTCACCTGTGATCGTCCCGGTTGACAATTCCCCGTCAGCACCATCTGTCACTGCTTTGTCCGGATTAACCTCCTCCACAGTCCCAACAAATGTCTCAGTGCTTTTCTCCCGCGGATTGATTTCAGATGCAGTATTTGAACCGCATCCAGCCAATAAAAGAACAGCCGCCAGTATGGATATCATCTTTATTTTTCCCATTTCATTTGCCTCACGAATGTGAATATTTAGTAAGTTCGACTGTGGATACTGAACAAAACACATGATAGTAACTTCAGAACCACTTTTTCTTTTTTCCGATTATTCCCAGTATTGCTACAATCAAAACTGAAAGAATGATTACATAAATATATCCGTACTCCCATGTCAATTCCGGCATATGAGTAAAATTCATACCGTACCAGCCGACAATAATGGTCAGCGGGAAAAAGATTGTTGTAATTATGGTAAAGACCTTCATTGTATTGTTCATTCGCTGATCCAACAGTGTTGCATAAGCATCCTGAAGATGGTCTGAAATGCTGATCAGTGTATTCATATCATCACTCAGTCTTGAAATCCTATTTGAGAGGTTTGAAATATAAATCAGCTTATCCTCGTTCAAAATCTCATTATCATTTTCTTCCAGTGTTTCCACGATATCCAACATCTGCCCATAATAATCGTAGTATTTCAAAATCTTCTTTTTCAAATCTAACAGTTCAATATTAAATGTCTCTCCCGCCTGTCCGTTTACAATAGATTCCTCCATTTCAGTCAGGCAGTTTCGCAGCTTTTCCGATATCATCCTTCCATCGGATAACAGAGATTCAATAAACCAAAGGATTAGTTTTTCCTCACTGATTCGATCGCACGGATACTTACGCAACGCACTCATAAAACTGTTTATCGTTGACCCGTCTTCATCCATAATATCAACAATCAGTAAGAAATTCTTTTTTATAAAGACAGAGACATAGTCTTCGTGTCCATCCCGATTCACTATTCGCAGTTCCGAAAAAGTGTATTTTTCATGCACATCAACACCGGTACGGAAAAGCGGATTTGCCTTCTGACTGGCAGTAATGGTCTCCTCGTCAAAATCCCACTCTTTTCCGTGGGTTGCCAACTCTTCGCAGGAAACGCAGCCAACCGTCAAATAATCCGGATTGATATCTGCCGGCTGTATCTCCCGTAATTCCTTTTTGATTTCATAAAACACCATAGTTATGTCCTCCGTCTGTCAGCCGAATATCATTCGGCATCACCTGCTGACCCGCGATTTAATATTCGTTTCCGTCATTCCGTTATATTGCTGTGCTATTAACGTTCCATATAAACCTTATTCAACTCAAAGCTCATCTGGTCAAGCTCCTCAACATGTGCCGCAACGACAGTCTGTTCTTCATTGCCTCTTACATGCTCGCTCTTCATATACTCAAGCCCGCTTCTCATAGACGCCGCAACCAGCTTAAGCGCATAAATATTGTCAAAGCAGCTGTAAATTGCATCTCCGCCCAAACCGGTCAGACATATCAGCTGAGTATTTGTCTTTTTTGCCATCTCCATAAGCGGTTTTAACAGATGAGGAGCATTCGTCTGTGCAAAAGGATTGTCCATAATCAGCACTTTTCCTTCATTTTTTTCCGAAAAAAGATCCATGTCATCCTTTCTCATGTAGTACAGCAGGCAGGAAAGAATAACAAACGCCGACAGAAATCCTTCTCCTCCCGAATTTTTTGATGCCTCATTCCAGGTAATCGGATATTCACGTTCAGCCTCAATTTTATAGAGCTTAATCTGAATATTTCCGACTCCCACAATCACATCATACAATGCTTTTGTAGTGATTCTGGTCCCGATAAAATCAGTCGGCAGCTCGTTTTTGTCAAATATCTCAAGCGATTTTTCGGTAATTTCCTGTATGTAATCATTGAGGCGGATCTCATACAATTGCTCATTTGTTTCCCAATCCGGCAGGTTCAGTCTGAGCATTCTGATTGGCCTGTTGCGAATCGTAATGGTTGAATTTCCGTCTATCATCCCAAGGTTGGCATGAACCTCCTTAACATAATCGATAAGCAGACCTTCAACTTCCCTGCGTTCACGTTCAATTATTGCAAGATCAACTTCAAGCTTCTTCAATATCGCATCAAACGATTTTAAAACAACATCCAGCTGGCTCGTAAATGTCGCTGCTTCCTCCAGCGATTCACAAAGGATTTCCAGACATGCCGAAAAATCTTCTTCTCTGTAAATCTCCTTTCCCATAATTCTGCGTAGTTCCTTTTCGGTTCGTTCACGCACCTGTCTCTTTTCTCCGGCAGCATTTTTAAGATCACGGATAAGCATACCGGTTTTGTCGCGAAGTGCGGTATCCCGCATGCAGAATATGTCACTGTTCCTGATTTTGTCGCTATCAGGCCTGTCTGCATCATCTGCAAAATATTTTTCCCTGAATTCCGGCCGATTTATAACTGTACTGCTGCCGTCATTGTACTCGCTCAGAGTTGTAAGGCAGGACTTAATGCTATTCTGATGTTCTTTATTAACGTTAATGCACGAATCTATCGCCTGTATCTCGTTTTTAATGATATTTATCGCCTGAGAATAATCAATCAAAGGTATTTCTGACTTGGGCACCGGTTCGTTCACTCTGAATCTGTCTGACAAAGCTTTCCTACGGTCGCTGATTTGCCCGTCAAGACGTGCAAACTTTTTTTCAGCGTTATGATACTGTTCGTCCTTCAGATTTTTCTGTGACGTAAGTCTTTTTTTCTCACTTTCCAGCCGTTCATATTCTTCCTCGTCATATTCTCTGCCATCTATTTCTTCTGCCAAAACGGAAAATCTCTCCAGCATCCGGTCAAGTGCCTTTTTCTCATTCTGATACCTTTTCTGTGACATTCTGTATCGTTCTTCAAGCTCGTTGACATTTTTCGAAAATTCGGTACTTATAGCCGTGTATCTGGCTTCAATGCGCAGGATTTCCTTCTCGTCATCTGCCATATCCGCTTCATCATATTCATCATACAAATCAAGATGCTTGTTATTATCACCCGCAAGCACTCTGATATCTCTGCGTCTGTTTTCCAGCTCCGCGGCAAGTTCTTCCTCATCGGCAATATTTGTGATTAAGAGCTCATACATTCCCTGCGACCTGTCTCTTTCCGCTTTGGCCTTTGCTTTTTCCTCCTTCTTCAAAAGATATTCCGAATACTCCTCGCTAAAGGACGTAAAACGTTCTTTTTTTCTTTGAATATCATTGGAATTTCTTTCACAGTCACGAATCAGTATGTTGATGTCAGCAATTTCTCTCTCCAGCTGCTCCTTTTCAGTCTTGCATTTTTCAATCAGTGTCGCTGTTTCCTTTTTTGCGTTTCCGTTTTCCTCCAGAGAAGCACATGCTGCGTCATAATCCTCCTTTGTTACAGACTGATTCATGATACAGCTTTTTCTTTCCATTGTCTGGTCATATTCCCTGCTTCTGCCCGCTATTTCTTCCTCCAGCCTCTTAATTTCCTCTGCTTTGGCAGACAAAATCTTTTTCAACTCTTCAGCATTTAGCAGCAGATTGTTAAAAAGCATGTAAAAATGAATTCCTTCAAGTGTCACAATTCCCGAATTTCCCGATATAACGGATGTTTCAAGCTTTTCTCTCTCCAGTATGGGTATCGGAAACGACGTAAAAATACCGTTCTTTGACGAATTCATTAATCTCTGCAACTGTTTTTGTGTCAATATCAGTGCATACGGAATAAACGGATTCTTTTCTACAAGTTCAAGATTTTTCTTCTCGTCAAATCCGTTTTTAGTCAACCATTCCAGACCATATACAGGCTGAATATCAAGACTTGCGAAGTATTCCTTCATCTCCTCCGAAAGCTCAACCGTCTGCCCTGAGCTTAGCGATTTATATTCCTTTTGCAGTCCGTCAGCCCTTCGTTCAAGATCCTTTCTGAAAGTATCAATTTCACTGCACCTGCGTTCTGCTGCCTGAATAATTTCATCACGTTTCCATAATTTGCTTTCAGGTACATTAAGATATCTGATGATACGGCTTCTGTCATCAATTTCACGCTTCATAACAGATATTCGCTCTTCCAGAAGCCTTATTTCAGTATCGTAACTTCTCTCCTCATTTTTCAGATCATCCGTTCTTTTCTCAACTGCTAAAAGCGTTCCCTTCTTTTCATCCAGTGTCCTTCTGCTCTGTTCAAGTTTTCTGACCGCCTCGATACCTTCTTTTTCATAACGGTCTCCCGTTATCTGGATAAACCCGGGTTCGTATTCTCCTGTAATAAGTCGGCTGAAATTTTCGTTAAACTCATGGTTAAATGCCTGTTCCGTCCTGTCAAAACGCTCTGCTTCTGCACTCAGTTTTCCGATAATGCCTGTCAGTCGGCGTACATTATCATTTTCACCGTCACGTCTGGTTTTGTCACGTTTCAGGTTGTCAGCATTGTCATTTATGCGTTCTTCCACATCTGACAGCTTCCCGCTTATTTCCTCCCCACGCATCAGGTAGTACTTTTTCAGTCGTCCGCCCAGGCTTCGTCTCTCCGGTTCAAGATTCTTTTCTTCCCTGAGTGCTATCTGTCTTTTTTCTGAAGACAAACGATATTCTGTCTCTTCTTCATCCGTTTTTTTCCTTTGTTCGGCACACTCCAGAATATGAATCTCGTGTTCCTTCTGCTCAACACGCTTCTGCAGACTGTTCGACTCCATCTTTGAAAGCTCCATATCGCCTGCATGAATTTTCTGTTCATCCAGGAGACTGTGGATTTGAAGCGATGCCTCCTTCAGCTCCAGTTCACCGCATTCGGCCCTTTTGTCTGTGATTTTCTGATCATTTGCCCTGTTTTCATCCGTCAGAAATTTATCGAATATCTCAAGTTCAGCTATATAAAAAGCTATATCCAACCGCCTTTCATCTTCAGTATCCTGTTTTCGACAGTATTCCTCGGCTTTCTCCCGAAACGGCTCAATATCACTGCAAAATTCAGTAATACAGTCACGTTTATTCATCTGCGAACGATTTGCATTATACTGCGTTACATATTTGGTTACCATTTCCTTGTAACCCTTCAGTCGTCCGTTCTCGTTCAGTTTGTTTTCCACCGCATCAAGGAACCATTTTTCAATCAGATTTTTTTCATCCTTACAGTCTGCAAACAGCTTAGAAAGACCTGATTCCTCAATGTTGACTTTTTTAACGATGCTTTCCCATTCACGATAATAAATTCTGTATTCCTCCAATTTGGAAAAATACTGTCTTGAAGAAGCATCGGAATACATGTCATAATAATTGAATTTTATGTTTTTATCCTTCTTGTAATTTTCAAACAGCATTCTGCATTCACGGAAGGATTTGAGATTTAGTTCTTTTGCTTCCCTGACCACAACCGGTAAATTATATATGTCATATTCACAGCGCTCCTTGTACTCCGCAATAAAATTTATCATTTCAAGTGCATTGTCGTTAGCTGTTTCATTTTTATCATCCGTATTTTGATTTTTTCTGACCATCATTCCGGTCAGGCAATATCCCGCTCCCTGATCCAGTTTCCATTCAACAAGTATAAAACTGGGTTTGGACGTTGTAAAAAAGCTTTCAAACGGTCGGTCAGCAGTTCTTCTGTATCTCTGGTGAACAAATGGAGCTATCATCATCTGTACCATTACCGACTTGCCTCCGCCGTTTCTGAGAGACATAAGCGTGGTCCTGCCCTGCATTTGAAAGGTTTCGTCACTGATTTTTATGGAATTATTGTTATAATTGAGATTTATAATTCTGACTGCATTTATTTTACTCATTAACGCTCCCTTCCGTTTCTTTAAGTATTCGACGAACACGCTGATAGTTGTTTTTGTTCAACAGATTATAATCCATGAGATTATCAAGTTTTTTTGTTGTTTTTACCGTTTCATCTTCCTGAATATAGTCTATCAGACCCTGCTTTTCGAGGAAAACAAGTATGTTATAAAGGAATCCTTCCTTCGTCGTCCTCGAGCGGGAACCTTTGTCATCGGATTTAAGTGCTTCATAAGCTTCCTGCATATTTCTGTAGGCAATTCCCTGCCTGCTTTCATCATCCTCACTGTATCTGTCCACACCGCTTTTAAGTCTTTCGGATATGATATTCTGAAGCATTCCGACACGGATTTCATCCCTCGATTTCGACGTTATTCCCTGCCCATCATACATTTCCACCAAAAAAGTAATAATAACAAACTGAGAGAGATAAAAATCCTTATCGGTTGCATTCGATTTGCACAGTGTTTCCTTCAGTTTATTTTTTGAATAACCCAGAAAAGTATTGTCTTCATCCGGTATCAGATAAATCACATCTCCGTATTTTTCTACCGATGAACCGGCTATTTCAGCCTGGGATTTAACCAGATTCTGTATTTCCTCATTTTCCGCATATGCCTTAAACAGCTCCGGATCATATTCCTCGCTTATCTCACTGTTCTGCAGAAGTCTGTAAAAAATCCTCTGACTGATATTTATCTCATCTATTTCGTATGCCATATTTTTCCCTTCCGACAATCGGACCGTATCGCCCTTAATCGTTACTTTTCACACTCTGCACAAAAAACAATCATAAGTCCTGACTTCTTCGCAGTCATCGCCGTTTCACGGCTTTTGACTTATTCATGTGTTTTGTCCAACCTCCACAGTAAATAGTTACTATTCACAGTCTGTCCAAAACGCATTCATAAGCCCTGCCTGCTGCGCAGTCAGTCGCTGCTACGCAGCTTATGGCTTATTTCATGTGTTTTGTCCAGCCTCCATAGTCAGATAATAATATCCGCAAGTCAGAGAGCAAGCTCTCAGCTTGCGTTTATTATTATCCGACTGTGAATAGTAACAGTAAATACACATCACTTTTGACTTTTTGATTCAAAATACCGGTTTTGTAATCATACCTCACTGTTTTTACATTACTCCCGAAACAAAAAGCCAAATCCCGCCCGAAGGCTTCAGCTGCTTTTTGCTTTCTCTGAGCCCGTTTCATGCGTTTTCTCCAACTCGATTACAACCTCCGAGCATCTGATTACCTTCTCTGCTCCATGCTCGTCTGTCACATGTTCAAATACTACCGAAGGCGTACCCGAAACTTTAGCGGTATATATAAAATTTATGTTCTTTAATTCATCGTTTTTTCCCGTTATCTCAAGAACCATTTGCTGCAGCTGAAAATCATGTGATTTTTCCTGTATAAACTGCTGATTTTCTGTTCTGATTTCTTCAATGTCGATTTTGCCGGTAACTATCAGCTCTACCATTATCTCCTTGAAAATATCAACAGTCGGAATCAGTATGTCTATTAACATGCCGTTTTGTATTTGCATTATTTCATCTTCCGTACGGTTAATCTCTGCAGCCAGCTCCGAAAGTCTGATTTTTCCGCCCTTCTCCATCGCTTTTTTCAGAATAAACGTGAGGCTTCTCTCATATTTTACAAGCTTCTCGACTCTTTTCCTTTCAAGCTCCCTCTCATATTCATCCTCATCAAAGCTCAGCTCATCGCCTTCATCATCATCCGTCTTCTTTCTGATCGGCCGCTGCAGTTCCAGAGCCTTAGCGGGATTATATATTTTCTGAATATCATTGTGGAAAAGCGGTCTTAAAAAAATATCAAGATTATCCAGATACCCCGGATTGTTCAATATTCTTTCATATATTTCCGTTCTGAATTCGAAACGTTTTATTCCGGTCATTTTCGAGTACATTTCCAGATGATGTTCATACAGCGTCTTCAGGTCAAAATGCGAATTCAATATTTTCTGATGTTCCTCAATTGAGCGGTTCAGATATTCTTCAATCTGTTTCAGGCTGGCAAGCTTTTCTTCCTCCTCATCGGTAAGCTTTTTGATATTTATATTCTGCTGTTCAAGCTCCTTTGCTCTTTCCAGTACAGTATTACGATACCCCTGAAACCGCTTTTTTGTGTCTTCAATCGTATCCATGTTCTCTGTCTGCAGTTTCTCATATTCGTACACAGAATAGTTCAGAGCATTTCTCTTTATCTGAAGCATTGATTCCTTAATTTTCTGCAGCTGTATTCTCAGACTGTTAAATATGCGCTTTACTTCATCCAAAGCCTTATCATAGCTCTGTTTTTCCAGCTGCATTTTAAATATCATCTCATGAATTGTCAGCTGCATGTTATTTTCTATTTCAAGCGTAGATAACATCAGATTGTACCCATCATCCGTCAGATAATAACTGGTTCTCTTCACTCCCGATTCCGGATACACCACCCGATTCGCAATCAGTCGGATGTGTTCAATTCTATAGGCTTTTTCCTCCGTATCCATACAGTCAAACCATATTTCTTTTCCTTCATTTCCCAGTACGGTAAAAATGAGAAAATCAGCAAGTTCCCTGCATTCATCATATGTCAGTTTTTTTTCAAAATAGACCTCTGTCACATCATCGAGGTAAACCGATATGTCATCCATGGTACAGTTCTCTTCCTTCAGTGACTGTTCCATAATAAACATAAGTGTCATAAAAATCAGATTCACCTGCTCATCAAACTTAACAAAACCATACTGTTTCCACGTCTGTTTCAGCATACTGTTCTGAAGCAGAACTGCATACATCCCGACATGCTTCATTCTCTCATCAAACTGTTTCAAAAAACTGTAACGCATATTCTCTCCATATTATGATTAGCGCATCAAAAACACCGACACTCTATTGACACATGCATTTCTACGCACTGTGTACTCTCAATAAGTTAAAAGCATCCCGGAATCTGCTCATTTATGAGCATTTTTTTCTCTTTACAGCCATGGAAGATTGCTCATATCCTCGTAATTCACACATTCCTGCGGAATATATTTTCCTGCATCAAGCAACGTCATCATTCTCTCACGCGTCTCTGTATCAAAAAAATTCAAAAACTCATCCCCAATATTTCTGTTCTGACCTTCCTTTGTATCAGGCATGTTCTTTCCCGATTTTTCCATCTTTTCAAGCAGTCTGACATACGCAGCGGTATACGGAACTATATCATATTTACCCGTCATTGAACTTCTGAGCGCTTCAAATATCAAAATTCCTTCAAAATCAAAATCTCCAAAGTATAAAAATCTGTTCTTTTTGTTGCACATATAAGGTTCACATGAAAGCTCATAACCCATAAATGCCTTCACAACGCCCTTACCCGCGCCGTAAATCAGCGTCTTGATACTGTCGTCGCCTGAATTCTTTAACTCTTTCATCAGATAATTTCTCATGGTGAAGAATGTATCTTTATTCTCAATAATCAAAACAGTCTGTGGTTCGGATTTATCCTTTGAATAATAAGACAACGGCTCATATGTCTCATAATACTTCAGACACTCCTGCGAAATTCCGCATCTGTCGCATATCCTTTTTCCCCTTCCCTCAGACAGGAACTTTTCCCTTTTCCATATATCAAAGCTCCTTTCATTCTTCGACATCGTTACATCTCTGTCAAGTAAACCGCCCTTGATATATTCACTTAATGCAATTACGTACTCGCGATCCCGCTGATACTCCTCAGGGTGTGCCAGATAATAATCCGGCTTTATTTCTGCTGCCAGTCTGAACCGAATCTCATCATAAATATCAGAATAATCCTTCTGTTTCTCTACCAGCCAGTATTCCTGATATAGTGCCGGCTTTTTGCCGTTCAGTCCGGAGCTTTTCACCGGCTTAATACTTCCATCCGCAATTCTGTCATAGATATATCTGCACAGCTCACCATACTCAAGATTCTTTTTTTGTGATATATCTTCCAGTGAACACCTTTTCATCCAGTCACCCCTAATCACCATTACTGTTCATGTTCCGTCTGAACTCCATGAATCCGCTGCTGCCCACAGCCCGTACAAAAACATTATAGCATTTAACTATATGACCGTCAAAAACATTTGTCACATTGGGATTTGGCCGTTACTATTCACAGTCCGGTAATTATGAACGAAATTTCCTGTAAAGTGAAAAATGACCGTTGGTATAAAAGAATCGTTCGTAGAGGTAAAGAATCAGTAAGGTTAGAAGTTTTTCTGGTTTCTATAGGTCAGAATCTTTATAAATATCATAACAAAAAGAATAGAGTTGAAAGAGCCGCATAATGTTTAGAAGGTGTAAAATTATGGGGTAGGGGTAGCTATGCCCTTATCAACAGATAATGTGCAAAATGAGTGAACATGCCCACAAATAAAGGGAGCATGAAAAAATGATTTCTTATTTTTTCACACTCCCTTTTATTTTATCTGTAATATATTCACTTTCCGAGTAAAGCATATCAGAATCGCATTTCACAGCCGGACATTAACTCTCATTATCTGAACTGCTCAACACCTTTTTCAATTTCAGCCGTCATATCGGCTATCAGCTTCTTTATGTAGCCTTCAACCTCAGCCAGCTGAACCTTTTCCTGCAGCTTCTTGTCACGTGTCACAACCTCTGCCACGCCCTCCTTCATGTTTCTGGGGCTGATAACAACACGGATGGGAACACCGATCAGATCGGCATCGGCAAACATTGCACCGGGACGAACATCACGATCATCATAAAGAACCTCAACGCCTGCATTCATCAGATTCTCGTAAAGGGTATCGGCTGTCTTCTTTGTCTCTGCGTCATCAACGCGCACAGCACAGATATGAACCTGATAAGGAGCAATTGTGATTGGCCAGATGGGACCGTAGTCATCATGCTTTGCCTCACAGACAGAAGCAGCCAAACGTCCGACTCCGATTCCGTAGCAGCCCATGATAGGATAATGCTGCTCACCGTTCTCATCAACATACTGCATATTCATTGATTTTGTATACTTCGTGCCGAGCTGGAAAATATTGCCCACCTCGATACCTCTGGAAATACGGATATGAGGCTTTCCGCACTGAGGACAGATGCCCCCCTCAATAATCTTTGCAAAATCATGCATTTCAATTCCGGGAAGATCACGTTCTACCGAAAGCCCTGTGTAATGGAAATCCGTTTCATTTGCGCCGCATACAAGATTTGCACAACCCTTTAAGGACTCGTCAAAAAGAACCACCGTTCCTTCCTTGGCCTTTAAACCTACCGGTCCGATAAATCCCGCAACAATACCGGACTCTTCGGTAATATCAGCCGGATGAATATCTTCTCCGAGGAAATTCGTGAGCTTTGTCTCGTTCACATCAAGATCTCCGCGTAAAAATACAATGACATAATCATCCGTCATATTCTTCTGATAAACAACAGCCTTCATTGAAGACTTTGCATCAGCCTTCAGAAGAGCGCACACATCTTCAATTGTATGTGCTCCGGGTGTCGCAACCTTTGTAAGCTGTTCCTGCACTGCAGGTGTTTCATTTACAATAATTGAAGGTGCTGCTTCCATGTTCGCACGATATCCGCAGTCATCACAGATTGCAATTGAATCCTCTCCTATAGGAGTAAGAAGCATATACTCATGTGAGATGCTTCCGCCCATCATACCGCTGTCCGAACATACGGTAATAACCTCCGGAACGCCCGCACGGGCAAATATACGCTGATATGCCTTGTAGCACACCTCATAGTACTGCTCAAGATCTTCCTGGGTCAGATGGAAGGAATACGCATCCTTCATAGTGAACTCCCTGACACGGATAAGTCCTGCTCTGGGACGCGCCTCATCACGGAATTTTGTCTGTATCTGATAAATCATGAAAGGATAACGTGTGTAGCTGACACCGTACTCTCTCACAAGATGAACCGCTGCCTCCTCATGAGTCATTCCAAGTATCATCTTGCTGCCGTTACGGTCCGTGAATCTGAGCAGCTCACTGCCGACAGATTCGTAACGACCTGACTCTTCCCAAAGTGAAGCCGGCATGGTCACGGGGAACAAAACCTCCTGACCGTCGATGGCATCCATTTCACGGCGGATAATGTTCTCAATCTTGGCGGTAACTCTCTTCAAAATAGGATACTGTGAATAAATTCCGTTTCCTACGTTCTTCATGTAACCGCCTCGCAGCATAAGTGCATGGCTGTCTACAACGCAATCGGCCGGACGCTCCTTAAAGCGATCGCCGACAAGCTTATCCATTTTCATATCTTTTTCCTCCAAAAAACTCGTCTGATTTCCTGATTTATTTAAAGCTATGATTACAATGTTACTGCTCACAGGCTGTCCCAAACGCATTCATACGCTCTGAAGCAGGCTCCGGGCCGGCGTTCATTATCAACCGACTGTGAATAGTAACTGTTTCTCAAATCAATCTCAATTTTTAATTATAACATCAGGATTCATTCTTGTAAAGGAATATCCGCAATCACATTATTCCGTTTGCAACTTCAAATGCATCCCAGATTGCATACATAATATTTGCAACCTTCTTCGCATCACCAAGCAGATAAATATCGCCGATTTCGTACTTAATCTCATCATACAGTTTATTTTCACTGCTGTAGCCTACGCAAAGAACCACGCTGTCAGCATCAAGAGACTGTTCACCGCCGTCCTTCTCATAGATAAGCGTTCCGCCGTTGTAGCTCTTCACCTTTGCAGAGCAGATAATATCAACACCGTTGTAAGGGAGAAGATTTTCAAGCATTTCCCTGTTTGCCGAGCAGATTGGTCCATTTACCGCCATCGGCTTGTCAAGTGCCTCAACTATCGTAACCTTTTTCCCCTTCATGGCCAGGTCAAGAGCAAGTTCACAGCCTACAAGGCCGGCTCCGACCACAGTAACCTTTTCACCGGTTTCTTTTATTCCGTTAAGCACATCCTCTGCGGCATATACCCTGCTGTCATCACCGAGTGAAAACATCTTCGGACGTGAACCCGTGGCCACTATTACCGCATCAAAACCGCCGTTGCGGGCCAGGTCCGCATCCGCCCTGGAATTCATATGAACCTCAACGTTGAGACGCTTCAGCTCATTTGTATACCAGCGCGCAAGTGCTCTGTCGTCCTCCTTGAAGTCGGGTGCTCCGCCCGGTATCAGATTGCCCCCGAGTACGTTCTTTGCCTCGTAAAGCACGGGCTCATGACCTCTTTCAGCAAGAACTCTTGCCGCCTCACAGCCTGCGGGACCTCCACCGATGATAAGAACCTTCTTCTTCTTCACAATCGGATTCAGCGCCATAACACGTTCACGTGCTGTCTGAGGATTTACCGCACAGTTAATCAGAGAATAATGCTGGATACGTCCCATACAGCCCTCCTGACAGCTGATACAGGGACGAATTTCGTTCAGACGTCCTGTACGTATTTTCTTTACAATATCAGGGTCGGCAAGAGTAGGTCTTCCGAGACTGACAATATCGCATATTCCGTTCTCCACGCACTCCAGAGCCGTATCGGGATTGTCCACACGTCCTGCCATAAGAACCGGAATCTTCACATTTTCCTTGACGATTTTTGCGTACTTTTTATAAGGTGCCTTCTCCATATACATAGGCGGATGATTCCACCACCATGCATCGTAGGTTCCAACGTCCACATCGAGTGCATCATATCCGTACTGTTCCAGAAGCTTTGCAGCCTCGATACCCTCATCTATGTCTCTTCCCTTTTCCTCAAATTCTTCTCCGGGAAGTGCTCCCACTCTCCAGTCCTTTATCATTGATTTTAAAGAGAAACGAAGCGCAACCGGGAAATCAGGGCCGCAGGTCTTTGCAATCTCTTCACGAACCTCCTTCGCAAATCTGAGGCGATTCTCAAGCGATCCACCGTATTCATCGGTACGAAGATTGAAAAATGAAATGGCAAACTGGTCAATCAGATATCCTTCATGAACAGCATGAATCTCTATTCCGTCAAATCCTCCTCTTTTTGCATTAAGCGCACCCTTTCCGAAGGATTCAACTATGCTGTGTATTTCCTCCTTTGTAAGCGCACGGCAGGTCTTGTCAAGCCATCTGTGAGGAATGGCAGAAGGTGCAACAGGGGGGAACTCTCCCAAATTTGTAGGTATTGTCACACGTCCGAAGCCGCCTGACATCATCAGGAACATCTTACTTCCGTATGCATGAACACGCTCTGTCATTTCCTTACTGGTACGCACAAAATGAACAGGATTGTAGGTGCTGTTCGGACAGTTCGGCATGCTCTGTGTCTCGACAGTACAGTCCGAGAAGGTAACGCCCGTGATAATCAGACCGAGTCCGCCTGCTGCCCTTCTTGTGTAATAATCAATTCCCCGCTGGTTCCAGCCGCCCTCGGCATCGCCCATTCCGAGCGGTCCCATCGGAGCCATCGCATAGCGGTTCGGTAATTCCAGATTACCGATTTTCACGTTTTCAAATAGTTTCTGATACTTCATAGTTTCCTCCATCTGTTAATTTATATTTTCGCCCGGGCCCCACTCGCACCGTTTTCTGATACTTCCCCGGCTATATTTCGCTTTACGTTTCCCATCTTTTTCATCATTTCCGGTTTCGTCCTCATCCCGGTTGGGTTCTTTGTTTTTTTGGGTATTACCCGACTGAAAATGATTTCTATTCGCGAACAAATATATATACCGTCACGCCGCCGTCGCACGGAACAATGTTCGACATAAGCTCTGCCGTCTCATATTTACCGAGCACGGGACTGTCTGTAATCATCTTCGGATAGCATTCATCCAGACTCTTACCGTTGTTCTCAATGAATACCCTGCAAGCATTGTCCTCACAGTCTTTTCCCTCAAGCATATATCTTGCCGAAATGGAAAACTCGCCCTGCTTTCCGAGATACTGCGTATCGGCAGCAACGGCTATGATATTTCCGTTAAAGTACTCACCCTCTGCATCGCCCGTAAACGGCAGCATGCAGACATTTTGAGAGCTTCCTTCGATAAAGAAACTGCCTGTAAGATGAACATTGACCTTGAATAATAATTTTTTCTCCATGTTATCCTCCGGGTTCTGTATCATTCTATAGCAGCAAATCCTGCAATTCAACGCGGTTGACCTCGATTTCCGACTCAGTCTCCCCGCAATCAGGTCCGTCATTTCCGTTTTTCCTGTTAATGGTACACACCGAACAGCAGTATCCGTCAGGTCCCTCGACTTCATTCAGGCAGCCGGTGAATTCAGCCGACTCTGTCCTGATTTTCGGACTTTTTCCTTCAAAAAAGATTCCGAATGACCCAAACGGCGTCGCAATTCCTGTTCCAAGCGCCTTTACATAACTTTCACGCATAGTCCAGTACCGGTAAAACAGATTATTTCTTTCTTCCTCAGTCTCACATCCGCAAAGGCTTTCATATTCGTATCCGGAAAAGCATTTCTTCGCCAGCGTCATATTTGCTTTGGCAATCTTTTCAATATCGCAGCCAATCTCGATATCCGATACCGCGCATATCGCATATTCACCGGAATGCGACACATTAAAAAATACATTCTGTCCCTCAATGTAAGGCTTTCCTTTATTCCCGAGGCGGACTTTGTCTTCGGAAATACCTGCTTTTCTCAAACAGTACCTTATCAGAAGTCCGGCACCTGCAGAAAGACGCCTGTCCCTCTCCTGTTTCAGCTTCTCAGTCTTTACGCGCCTATATTCCGGCAGTACCTTTATTGCTGCTTCATAAAGGATTCCATCCTTCATTTTCTCGCAGGACAAAATATATAAAGATATCTTTCTCATGCCCCTCCATAACCTGTTTACTGCTGCAGGTGTATAAGCTTCGGTTTTTCCCGTCCCGGTTATACGTTCAATGTCACAGACTCATAGGCTTCCGGTTTTCCCGGCCCGGTTATACGTTCAATACTGAGGGTTCATAAGCCTCCAGTATTTTCATGACCGGCTGTCTGTAAATATTTCTGCCCAGCACGTCCCCATTTGGATTAACGGATATGGCCCTTATGTCTCTTGGATCATCTTCATAGGGATTCTCCGATTCGTTTGCGTCGTCAAAATACTCCGCCAGATAAATCTTCGCATTGCCTTCCGGCCAGATGACGTTGCCTTCCGCCGTTTCAAAGCCTTCATCGGTAAACATTTTAAGCAGTTCTCTTGTTCTGGCGTTGTAAGGGTTATTATCCTCACGACTCACAAGCCATGCAGGGTTCAGCTTTATCTCAATGCCCTGCTCTGCAACACGCTTTGCAAACAATAAAACCGGCTCTATGGGAATTGTTTCCTGATGGAAGGCATCAACCGAAAGCATAATATATGTCACCCCACTCTTTGCGAGTTTCCCGGCAACTTCGGCTATTCTTTCTGAATCCTTTGAAAAATAACCGTTTGTGATTATCTCACGTTTGGGAATCCGGTTTGCTGTGGCAGCCTCAATAATCCTGCATGTATCTTCCGCAAAGAGAAGCGGCTCACCGCCAAAAACCATCAGTGATAAAATCCGGTAATGACTGCACACTTCATTTACAACTGCAGCTCCCGTATCACCATCCATATGATTGCTGCAACCGGTGTGGTCTCCTTCCGAGCAATGCCTGCAATGCCCGGTACAGGCCATTGTTTCAACAAATTCTATTCTGTCCAAATTTTTTAAATACTCATTCATATCTACACCCCCATTTGGTATCAATAGCTTATCATAATTCATAAAATAAATCAACAAAAGCAGCACCGGACAGGGTGCTGCTTTCATTGAACAGATGTTTTTTTATTTACCAAACTTGAAATATCGTACTGCATTGTTGTAGGAAATGTCACACACCATAGCTCCGAGGCGCTTCTCATCCCATGGATACTCGCCGTTTTCAACAAGTTCTCCTATGACATTGCAAAGGATACGTCTGAAATACTCATGTCTTGTATATGACAGAAAGCTTCTCGAATCCGTAAGCATTCCCACGAAATTACCGAGAATTCCCTCGTTGGCCAGTGATTTAAGCTGTGCCTCCATGCCTGCCTTGTTGTCATTGAACCACCATGCGGAACCATGCTGAATTTTGCCGATTGCAGATGAATCCTGGAAACAACCCATAACCGTCTCGATGACTGCATTGTCATTGGGGTTCAGGCTGTAGAGAATTGTCCTCGGAAGCTTATCGTCCGAATCGCACAGATTCAGGAAATCAGCCAATGCAGCACCATTGTCGGAACCAAGTATTGCATCAAAGCCCGTATCCGGTCCAAGCCGATTGAACTGCTTCGTATTATTGTTTCTCTTACACCCGTAATGCAGCTGCATAGTCCAGTCAAGTCTGACATACTCACCGGCAAAGAAATGAAGAATATCCGCCTTGTAGGCATCGATTTCAGCCTCTGACAGCTTCTCGCCCGACATCTTCTTTGCGAATGCCGATGCCGCATTTTCCTCGTTTGCTCCCGACACATTCGGAATATTTCCGAGTCCGTGATCCGCGAGTCTGCAGTTATGTTTTGTAAAGAAATCCAGTCTCTTCACCGCCGCAGCCTTAAAAGTCGTGTAATCCTTTATTTCGACACCCGAAACCTCTGCCAGACGTCCGATATATTCTGCGAAGGTATCCTTCTCAATATCGACCATTTTATCAGGTCTCCAGGCAGGAAGCACCTTGGTCACAAATTCATTGTCGGCGTTTATTTTTTCGTGCCATTCCAGACTGTCAACAGGGTCGTCCGTTGTGCAGATCAGGTCGACTCCCGACTGTTCAATAATTCCCCGCGAGCTCATCCTCTCGTCCTTGAGAGCCGCATTGCACAGGTTCCACACCTCTTCGGCCGTATCTGAATTCAATGCACCGTTAAACCCAAAATAGTTCTTCAGTTCCAGGTGACTCCACTGATGAACAGGATTGCCTATACATCTTTCCAGTGTTTCCGCAAACCTTAAAAATTTCTCATGGTCATCGCCGTCTCCGGTGACATATTTCTCCTCAACCCCGTTAGCACGCAGAAGTCTCCACTTGTAATGGTCTCCGCCGAGCCATAGCCTGGTTATATTATCAAATCTTATGTCTTCATAGATTTCCTTTGGGTTAATATGACAGTGATAATCTATAATAGGCATTTTTGCCGCATAGTTATGATAAAGGATTTTTGCCGGCTCGCTCCCAAGCAGGAAATCCTTTCCCATGAATTCCTTCATAACGAAGTACCTCTTCTTTCTTTGTGACTGTTACTGTCCAACGATGTTCCTGATATTGCAGGTTTCCGGTCTCTGAAATATCGTTCTGCTGCCGGTTATTGCATTTTCAGATTCCTGAATCATCGTTCCGCTTTCTGTTATCGCTTTTTCAGATTCCTGAATCATCGTTCCGTTTTCTGTTATCGCTTTTCCCGGTCTCTGAATCACCGTTCTGCTGCCGGTTTCCGCTTTTTTTATCTCTGGACACGGCCGGATGCATCGCCACCCGCAAGCTTCTTAACCTCGTCAACGGTAACCATGTTATAGTCACCTTCAATGCTGTGCTTTAAGCAGCTTGCTGCAACCGCAAACTCAATTGTTGCCTGTCCGTCAAAACCTTCAAGACATGCGTAAATAAGTCCGCCGCCGAAGGAATCTCCGCCACCGACACGGTCAACAATGTGCACAGGATATGTGTGACTGAAGAAGTAATCGCTTCCGTCGTAAAGCATACCTGCCCAGTTATTATCGTTTGCAGAAATCGAACCGCGGAGAGTAATTGCAACCTTCTTGAAACCGAAACGGTCTGCAAGCTGCTTTGCAACATCCTTGTAGCCCTCGTGATCGACTTTACCGGATGTAACATCGGTATTACGCGCCTTGATTCCAAATACGTCATCTGCATCCTGCTCGTTTGCAATGCAGACATCAACATATTTCATTAGCTCTCCCATTACCCGGCCGGCCTTTTCCTTTGACCAGAGCTTGTTGCGGTAATTCAGGTCGCAGCTTACGGTAACGCCGAGCTTACGTGCTGCCTTGACTGCTTCAAGACAAATCTCGGCAACATTATCGCCAAGTGCGGGAGTGATTCCGGTAAAATGGAACCAGTCAGCACCCTGGAAAATATCCTCCCAGTCGAATTCATCCTTTGCTGCAAGTGCAATTGCAGAACCTGCGCGGTCGTAAATAACCTTTGAAGGTCTCTGGCTGGCACCCTTCTCAAGATAATAGATGCCGAGTCTGTCGCCGCCGCGGATAATGTCATCAGTATCTACGCCGAAACGTCTGAGTGAATTCACGCATGCCTGACCAATCTCATGCTTCGGAACCTTGCTGACAAATGCGGCATCTACACCGAAATTTGCAAGTGAAACCGCAACATTGGCCTCTCCGCCGCCAAATGTGGCACCAAACGTATCTGCCTGTACAAATCTGTAATATCCTTCGGGTGCAAGGCGGAGCATAATCTCGCCAAAAGTAACCACTCTCTTCATGTCAATCAATGCAGCCTTAAATCTAAATCCGTTTTCCTGCCGGGTCTGATACATTCTGTACCCGGATCAGTTCCGAATGCCCGGTACTCACATCTGTTCCGGAAGCCAAATACTTGCAGTACTCACACCTATTTCAAAAATCAAATACCTCCGGTGCTCAGACCGGCTCCGAATGCCCCGTACTTTTACATCCGACTTAGAATGGCTGCTTCTCCCTTCTCATAATAATAATTCGCCTGTTCAGATTTATGATTCGGGAGTCATAAATACCGACTCCCTCTTATATACACATTTCTTCGCACAGTGAGTTTGTGAAATTCTTAATGCTCAAAATACTTAGTGCTCCAAAATACTTAATGTCAAAAATCCCAGTGCTCAAACTACTTAGTGCTCAAAAATACTTAATATCAAAAATCTCAGTGCTCAAACTACTTAGTGCTCAAAATACTTAATATCAAAAATCCAAGTGCTCAAAAATATATGTCAAAGCATTACCATAGCCTGCCGTCAGGGCCTTATTTTGCAATAGCCGAAACCTTCTCAACAGCCTCTTTGCAAAGTCTCTCTATTTCATCAAATTTTCCGGCTGACACAAGCTTCTTGTCTACCATCCAGCTGCCTCCGCAGGCAATGACCTTGTTAAACTCCAGGTAAGAGCAGATATTATCCGCATTAATTCCGCCTGTAGGCATAAACTTCACATTTCCGTAAGGTGCCGCCATTGCCTTGATGAGCTTTAAGCCGCCAAGTGCTTCAGCAGGGAAAAACTTAACCACTTCAAGGTCAAACTCAAGTGCTGCCTCAATATCGCTGGGATTTGCACATCCCGGTACAATCGGGATATTTCTCTCTACACAGTAGCCAACTGTTTTGGGATTAAGTCCGGGGGCAACAATGAATTTGGCTCCTGCGGCTACAGCACGGTCAACCTGCTCGGTTTTAAGCACTGTTCCGGCTCCGATAAGCATATCGGGGAACTCCTTTGACATCAGTCTGATGGCCTCCTCTGCCGCTGCGGTTCTGAAAGTAACCTCTGCGCAGGGAATCCCGCCCTTCACCAGAGCCTCTCCCAGAGGAAGAGCATCCTCGGCACGATCGAGTGCAACTACGGGAACAATCTTAATCTTTGAAATCTTCTCTAAAATCTCGTTCATTCTTATCCTCCCTTTTCAGGTTTATCAAGCCGTATGTTAAAACGGTATACAGTACGTTACCGGTCACAGACTGTAAATATTTTCTCACAGAATGCAAAAACTCTCCCGTTTCGTTGGCTTTTCTGTCCGCTGGCAGCCCCAAAACTCATTCATAAACGAATATTCATCTCCGTTAACAGTTTCTGTCCGCTTGCAGCCCAAAACTCATTCATAAGCCGGACCTGCATACATTTTCTCAGCTGTGATTACTATCGTTTTACCATGTTTCTGCATTTTTGTCAAATATTTGCATAAAATTATATGATTTTTAATCAAAAAACGACCTTTTCATTTTTTAGATTGCATCGTAAAATATCTTCTCTCAAAAGCAATACTTCACCCCGGTCTGTTCTCCGGGCAGTGCAATTCACACTGTAACTATTCATAGTCCGGGCAGTACTATTCACACTGAAACTATTCATCGTCCGGTCAAAAACAATCATAAACCCGACCTGTTACGCAGCTCATCCAGGTACATTTTTGCAAACTCAGGACGCTGCTTATAGAAATTCAGCACATCTCTGAGATGATAGTCAAGATACCCTTTACCGTTCTTTTCGTTCATAAAACGCTGAAAGGTGTCGGCAATCGCCTCACCAGTCAGTCCGGTATACTCATTAATCCATGATTCGACAAGGTCCGGATTGAAATTATTGTCCATTATCTCATAATAATTGGCACAAAAATCCTCACGGAAGGAAGAATTATCCAGCAGTCTGAAAAAAAGCGCACCCGGGTTTGACACATCCGGCTCTCTGCTTATATTCTCGAATGAATTATACTCCGGTTTTGTACCTTCCTGTCCATACAGATTTGCCGAATATTCCATATCATACAGGGCAAATCTCCATCTGCCGTCGGCATAGGGATTTCCCTCTGCCGTTTCGTTTACACGCCACATAATAATATTATTGGGATCCCTTCCCACGTACAGCCAGTCATAATTATTTATGTAGGTCTCTATGGCAAAATAATCCATCAGGCTCTTCAGGTCAATGGTATCGGCAACCCTCCCGTAGTTTTCCTCCAGGGACAGATCAGCCGTCATAGCCCATCTGTAAAACTCTTCATATTCCCGGATAATCTCCGAAGAACCCTCTGTATCCGTACACTTGATAAAGGTTACATTTTTCCTGTCCACATCATAGTGTGACGCAAAATAGTAATCCTCGATTCTCTCCTTTATGTGATACATTCCCCAGAATTCACCGTCTATAAAAAGAATGCAGGGCTGTTCAGCCTGAATACCCACATCCAGACCTTCGCATAGACTCTGTACCAGTTCATCACGTAAAAAAGCCGCAGTCGTATCATTTCCTTCGTTGCGCAGAGTTATCTTGTCAAACTTTTCAATCGGATTACCGTTAATATCCTTCAAATTATCAAAGAATTCATAACGAAGCTTATCATCCCCATATTCCTCTCTGGCATAAAGGCGGATACTTTTCTGAGCGTTACTTCTGGATACATTTCCTGACAAACGTATTCCCAGATTCTGCTCATAAACAAGCTCGCCCCTCTCAAACACCTGGATAACGGCAGGGCGTTCCCAATCCTTTCCGTCTTTGTTGTAATTTGTGGGATTCTCCTTCCGCCAGTCCTCCATATGAGGGTCAAAGGAGTCACTGCTTTTCCACTGATAATAACTGTTTCCAACCGCATATATCCCATAATCGGGATCAAAAAGATTGTAGGGATTTGTCACAAGAGAAATAACCTTCAAATCCTCATAATAATCCTTCATTTTCCCCACAAAATAGCTTTTGGTCACCGTTTTGCCAAAACAGCCCCCGCTGTCTTTGACGGCAGCTCGAACAATCATACCCTTATCCACCCTGTAATCGGGAGTATTGTAATATGACAGCACAATGTCCCCTTCCGCACTTAATCTATTGGCATCATCGGTATTGTCATATATCTCCAACGGCTTCTCATAATGTATCGCGCTACCGCTGAAAGCAGGGTCCGTCCCGTCAAGCGTATAAAAAATCTCGCCACCCTCCGCTGATATGTTCAGTGAAAAACTATCGTCATAAAAACCGCTTTCCGCCGAAAAGCAGGGAAGACCGGCCTTTTCGCTGTAAACATAGTCAGCTATAACATCCGGCAGGTAAGGTGTCTTCATCGCAGAATTACGGCTGCGGGAACTTCCGGCAACAATAATTGCAACCGCAATTACTCCTGCCAATATGAGTCCTGCTGAAATGATAATAGTTTTTTTCTTCATAACGTCCCCCCTCAGCACTGTGCTCTTTTACTTTACGTGATACGGTTTTCATAAAAATCATAACGTCAAAAGCTGTGACATCCGCAGATACACCTTTCTTCGTACTATGTTCCTCCGAAACGCTGTACCCCTAAAAGCAAAAATACAGACAAGTCCATAAGTAAGCTTATTGCTTGTCTGTAATTTTAACTTATAATGTAAATGTATTACTATTCACAGACTGTTCAAAACGTATTCATAAGCACTGCCTGCTTCGCAGCTGAAAACTAATCTGTGTAAATAGCGAGTAGTCTGAACGAAAGCTTACTTCAGTTCAGACTCGAATAAACGTCATCGAGCGACATATGTCACATTTTCTCAAATACCGGCATATAATCAATCGGCGCATCAACGCTCACGGTCTGTCCTCCGTCAAACTCCTCACCGGTGGATGTGAGCTTCCATTTTCCTTCGGGAAGATAAACCTCGCGTTCGAAGCAGTCCTCATAAAGCACCGGTGCTACCAGATATTTTGAACCGAACATGTACTGGTCCTCAATATCCCAGCATTTTGCATCCTCCGGGAACTCATAGAACATAGTTCTGATAAGTGGTGAACCGTTCTCCGAAGCCTCTGTATAAAGCTGCTTTATATAATCATGAAGCGATATGCGGATATCGTAATACTTCTTCATTATGCGATAGTTGTCTTCTCCATAGCTCCAAAGCTCATTCGGCTGCCCGGTATGGAGATATCCGCCACCCCAGTCCCTGTTGTCAAGAGGCGGAATGTTGTACGGTCCGCGGTCGCCGTGCATTCTGAACACTGCCGAAAATACCGCAAACTGATACCAGCGGATAAGAAGCTGCCTGAATCCGGGATCGTTTACATTGTCTGTCATGAAGCCTCCGATGTCGGTTGTCCACCATGCAATTCCGGCGAGGCCCATGTTCAGACCGCACTGAAGCTGATCTCTGAAGCCCTCAAATGTACTGGGAACATCGCCCGACCAGATAACGTTTCCGTATTTCTGGCTTCCTGCCCAACCGCATCTTAAGAGATTTACAACTCTTCCGTCATGTCCCGGCGCATTGTCAGTATTCGCGCATTCGGCATTCGCAGGCTTCCCTGCTGTGAAAAAGCCCCGTTTCTCCGCATTCTTTATCATATTGTCATAAAATACTCTGCTGTAATACTGCGGATAAATATTGCTGCAGGTAAGGGCGGGACCCTCATAATATCTGTAATTTTCGAAATCATAAACACCGTAATCAGGCTCTGAATTGTCAAGCCAGAAGGCATCAATTCCAAGGTCATAATAATTCTTTTTGCAGACATTCCATACATATTCCCTGGTTTTGGGATTGAACGGGTCGATTTCCACGCAGTCTCC
This sequence comes from Lachnospiraceae bacterium, assembly GCA_045617345.1. Taxonomy (GTDB): domain Bacteria; phylum Bacillota; class Clostridia; order Lachnospirales; family Lachnospiraceae; genus RUG11977. The sequence goes on from JAZLIK010000120.1 coordinate 36,220, forward strand.
CTGATAATCGTAAGTCTGGTCTGCACCGCGTTCCGTCCTGATCAGAAGTCCCTGCTCCATCATCGGATAGAAGTTCTCGCTTTTCCTGTCTACCGACGGCCAGATTGAAACGATTACACGTATACCCATCGAATGAAGTTCGTCTATCATTGCCTTGGGATCGGGCCAGTAGGTCTTGTCAAACTTCCAGTCGCCCTGCACTGTCCAATGGAAGAAATCTATGACAATCTGATCGATTTTTATGCCTTCAGCTTTATATTTTCTGGCTACTTCAAGCACCTCTGCCTGTGTACGGTAACGAAGCTTGCACTGCCAGAGACCCATCAGCTCTTCGGGAAATTCGGGCGAACGTCCCGTTACGGAGGTATATCTTTCAAGAAGTGCTTTGGGACTGTTCTCCGCTGTAATCCAATAGTCCATCTGCTCGGTTGACCGCGCAATCCACTCTGTATAATTGCGGCCGAAGGTTACCCTGCCGACTGCAGGATTGTTCCAGAGCATGCCGTATCCAAGTGATGAAATCATGAACGGAACCGTAATCTGAGAATTACGCTGGGCAAGCTCAAGTATGCTTCCCTTAAGGTTCAGATAAGGCTGCTGATACTGTCCCATACCATATATTCTTTCACCTTCGTTGCTTTCAAACTTGAGATTAAGCGTGAACTGACTTCCCCCGATAATGCCCTTCCACTCACGGTTTACAATCTTCAGACAACGGCTTTCCTTTGAGATGGTTCCGCCGTAGCTGCGGTAGTATTCACGAAGAATGAGCTTTTCTTCATCTTCTCCGGCTGCATTCCGTCCAAGCCTGAAAAAGCTGAGCACACCTGCAAAATTAACCTCTGCCTTAATGTTTCCGTTTGTAATCGATGCCCAGTTTTCTTTACAGTATTCTCCCGTATCAGCACTTAAAACATCTCTTGTAAACTCTTTGATTTCTGCCTTAATCTCCGGTACTGTTTCGGTAAGCGCCCAGTCCCTGTCATTGATTTTGGGAAGCTTTGTAGCACGTACTCTCAGGGAATTCTCGCCCCAGGGCTCAATTCTTAAGGTCTCACCCTTTGTCATTACCACAAGTGCACCGTTGTCGTTAAAAAAAGCCATATTCTCCTCCTAAATCCTTCATGCCTCGTAATCCATGCATGTTCTCGTAGCGGTAAAAGGTCTTACTTTTCCGTTTGCAACAGCGACGTGCTCAGGATGAACCGAATACCCCTTGAGTGCCTCTGCCGTCTCGAAGCTTGAATCGAGCATGACATCGGCGTTTGACGAAGGAAGACAGTCTATGTTCACGCGAATGTCAATCATTCCGGGAATTCTGCCCTTAAGTCCTTCCAAACCTTCCTTGATTCCTTTTTTGACCTCTGCTTTTTCCTGCTCACTGAGTTCTGCCTTAAGTGTCCATAAAATTACATGCTTTACCATAATTGTATCTCCCTCTTCTTTCATGAATTTTTACCGGCATATACTGTCCCTGATGTTTGCTTCTCACGGCTTCATATGTTTTACGGCATATGCTTCTCACGGCTTCTATTTGTTTACGATATATGTTTCTCACAACTTCATATGTTTTTACTGCATATGCTTCTCACGGCTTCGTATGTTTTTCGTCATATGATTTTCACAGTATATACGATTCGCCATTCACTGTTATTTTATCATAAAAAAGATTATTTTCATATCAGATTGATGTATCATCTTGACCATATTTTGCTATTCGCGTTACTATTCACAGTCTGCCCACTCTATACCATTTTTCACCACAATGTCCTTTACTACTTCCCCTGCCATTATAAGTCCGACCACGGAAGGCACAAAAGCCACCGAACTGATTATTCCGTTCACGGGTCTTGGTTCTTCTTTTGAAAAAACTACTTTAAGCGATTCAATCCCCCTCTTTTTGCATTCGTGGCGCATAACTTTTGCAAGCGGACATACGCTTGTTTTATAAATATCTGCCACCTCAAAAGCTGCCGGATTCAGCTTGTTTCCCGCTCCCATTGAAGAAATTACCGGCACTCCCGCATTTTTTGCTTTTACAATCAGTTCTACCTTTCCGGCCACAGTATCGATGGCATCCACTACATAGTCATACTTCTCAAATTCAAAGGAATCACTGTTTTCAGGCAGAAAAAAAGTTCGATATGTTCTGACAACGCATTCGGGATTAATCGACTTTATACGTTCTGCGGCCACATCCGTCTTGTAACGTCCTACCGTATCGAGAGTAGCAACCATCTGCCTGTTTACGTTCGTTATGTTAACAACATCGCTGTCAATCAGGTCAAGCTGTCCTACTCCGCATCTTGCAAGTGCTTCAACCGCATGTCCGCCAACCCCGCCGATTCCGAAAACCGCAACTCTGGCCTTCGCCAGTTTTTTCATACCCTCTTCTCCGAGAAGAAGCTCCGTCCTCATAAACTGTTCCATTTTCTCACCTGTCTGCACTGTTTTTCTGTTCACAGTCTGTACCAAACACATTCATATGCCCCGGCTGCTTCGCTGTCAGCCCTCTTTTCACGGCATCCGTCGTATTTCACATTTATTATACCATTTTTCGGTAAACAGACAAGTCAAAACAGTAAAGCATTCCACTGTAAAAGAGTGCGCGCACGGCAGAACGTTTTTACTTTATCTGATACAATTGCCCACAAGAAATAGGCTTCGCCTATTCAACTCCCCCATCCCCTCAATCTTTGAGGGGAGAGGCTTGCTTTTTGCTCTACTTTCCCTCATAATAGTCTTATGAATATCCTGCAAAAAATCTTTAGTGACTATTTTGAAGAAATTA
>JAZLIK010000121.1:0-8612 GCA_045617345.1 Lachnospiraceae bacterium
CAAGTTTTTTTAATTCATAAATAAGTCATTGTTAATTAACGAAGTACAAGTTTTTTTAATTCATAAATAAGTCATTGTTAATTAATGAAGTACAAGTCTGTTTAAAATAAAAAAATAAGCCATTTTAATTAACGAAGCACATTTGCGTTTAGAATTTTCAGCAGCTTAGCCATCGGAACAATCAGAAAACCCATAGCAAGATTACCGAGAGCATGAATTATGTCATAGGGGAATCCTGTCGAAATCCAAAGAATAGTCTTTTTAAAATCATATCCATAAACCAGTGCCTGAAAAGGAGCGTAAAGGGTTCCGTATGCCAGCCCGTGTAAGGCGCAGACAGTGACGTAGAGCGGGACTGCTGCTCTGACAGGTAAATTCTTCGGGAGGAGCATTGTGATACCCCATAATACAGTCCAAATATACGTATACGGTATCCACCATAAGTTAAAGCCGCACAGAATACCTTCCAGTAAAACAAAAATATATAAAGGGATTAGTGCCTTGAACCTGTATACGATTGTAAATGTTACGATAAACATTCCGACGGGATGGATATTCGGAAACGGTGCCATAACCTGTCTTGCCACATATAATACTGCACCCAACATGGAAAAACAGGTCATTTCTTTTAAGGTTAGTTTTTTCATTTCTATTTATCTCTACATGTTTTTTGTGTACCTATGAATGGTTTTTATAAGACGTTGAATAGTAACGAAACTATGAATAGTAACGATAAGTTATTATTCTCTGTCGAATAATAATTAAGTATGCCGAAATTTGATTCGGGGCTTGTGAACGTTATTATCCTACTATGTAGGCCGGAAAACTAATGTATAAAATTTTACTTAGTGTTTTTCGACTGTGTCATTTTAAGCTCGCCAGCAATATTTACAAGTTCGGTGACACCGCAGCAGCAGTTGCAGGCTGTTGAAAATCTGTCCATGATAAAGTCACATGCCATTAAGATTGCGAGTGCTTCAATCGGAATACCGAGCTGCGCCAGTAAAACCGTCAATAACGACAAACCGCCGCCGGGTACAGCAGGAACGGCGATGCTGAGACAGAAGCACAGCAGCATGCAGGTAATTAACCAAATCGGTGTGATGGCTACATCAAAGATTTCGGCAAGACTGAAGACTACCACAACTCTGTATATAACGCTTCCAAGTTTGAACACTGCCATGCTCATGGGTACTCCGAAAGTAACCAGCTTTTTATCAAGGCCGAGTTTTTTATCGCAAATATCCATACTGATTGGGAGAGCTGCAGCGGATGATGCTGTGGTAAAGGACATTATTACGACCGGCATCGTATCCCTGAGAAAGCCCGGTATGCTTCTTTTCCATCGAAGACAGGTGAAGAGCACATTTCCCAACGCTATAATCAGGGTAAAGACGATGAAGACAACCATCATCTTGAAAATGCTGCTCAGAGATGTAAGCGAGTTGCCCGTGATGAGTGTGAATATGCTCATTCCGATTGAATAGGGCATCAGTTGCAGGATATACTCAATGAGGTGGTTGACAATGTCATTGCACTGGTCGATGAACTGCTTCACCAGTGTCACGCGGCTACCCAACAGCAGTAGTGTTACGCCCAGGCAGACAGCCATAAAAAGAATCTGCAGGATGCTGCCGCTGGAAAATGGGGTAATGATATTTGTGGGTATAATCTGCAGAATGATATCAAATATCTGAAACAGATCAGCCTGACTGCTGACTGTTCCGGAATGAAACAGCGGTATACATGCCAACGTGCTGACTATGCTCAACAGTAGCATTTTCCCCAGTGTATTTTTGAAGAATTTTTTTCCGATTTTCTGAAATGAGTTTTTGTCGCCTATCAGGTATATGCTTTGGGTGACCGACAGAAAGACCATGACTGCGGCGAGAGCGGAGACGACATTTATAAACGTTGTAAAAATCGGAGAAATCATTTTTTTACCGATATCCGCACCAGCCGTTCCGGGGAGGAACAGAGCAAGACCGCCAAGCCCTGCGCCGACAGCTAGAGAAAGCAGGGATTTCTGACCGATTGAAAGACGGGTTCTGCTTTTAATCTCCAGCTTAATTTTGTTCATGCCGTTTTCGTAGCTGTATTCAGTGTGAATACTGCCTTCTGAAAGAATCCTGTTCAGGGGAATCTCAAAGCTGTCATCGCTGTCAAACAGATCAAGGACATTTCTGCCGCTTACCGTAATTGTCACAGTGTTTGTATACAGAAACCTCATACAACGTATGTTAAAGTTATTTGTATCGTTGAGACTGTCACGCAACTTTAAAAGAGCTTCTTCCACTGAGAGCGTGACACGCACAATGTCCTTTGAATCGCAGTTCCCGCTTTTAAAAAAGTCGTTCAATGCTTCAATTGCTTCGGCGACTCCTTCATTGTTCAGAGGTTTGATAATCTTAACGCTTTTCATGTTTACCCCTTTTCTTTATGAACAGTAATTCTTTGTAAAAAATCATGTCATATTAATTAAGTTCTTTATAAATAATCCATTCAGAAAAAACTCTATATCTTTACATGAAAAGTATAATACATAAAGATATGAAATGCAATGGAAAATGGCTGAAAAGACCATTATCATAAGCCTGTGTATAGTAAAATTATGACAATTACTGTATAAGCAAGCCTGCAGCAGTTATCAATCAACTGTGTGGCAAATGGTAATAACAGTAACAAAAGCACAAGAATGAGAAAATATAAGAATTATATTTGTCAAAGACCTATAAAAGTACTTGCAAATGTGAAAAATATGATAAAATGTAAAACAAGAGAAAAGAATCAAACTAATGGGCAAAAAACTCTGGCAAGTAAAAAATATTGTGATTCAAGATTATAAGCTGTCGTATGAAAGTGCCCATCTTTCATAAAACCGGCATCTTAATTCTTGTTTTCTGCCGCTACATGTAGCTGATGCGGTGTAGAAATTGTCCCTGAAGACCAATGCAGCGTAATCCCAGACATTTATGATTAGTAAATTGAGGAGGAATAAAAAAGAGTAAAAATGAAGGTGTATCAAAGGGCGTCAAATCCTACTTTACTTTTGGTAATTTGGCAGTAATTCTTATTAATTTGCATGTAGTAGTCAATAGTACATTCCTGGTTACAAAGCTTGGAGCATTTTACGGATTCATCAGTTGTGCACCGGCAATAGCTTATCGGATGAAATCCAAACATGAAAGGAACGACCTTTATGAAAACGAAAGAAGAACTGAACACTCTAAAAACGGAAGTTGAAGCTTTGTGCAAATAACTTTCAGAACTGACAGAGGAGGAGCTTATACAGGTCACCGGAGGTACCGGTGGTAACACGTCAAATGTATGTGAAATGATAGAAGCCTCAGAACCCACAATCGTAGATTCTGACAAGGCAAAAGAAGTTGTAAAATATACAGCAGAGCTTGTTTTAAAACAGACCTCACAGGGGATGCTGGCGTCAACCAATCAAATTGACACATTCTTGTAAGAAAAATGAATGTTTATGGCAAGAAAGTGAATAGTAATGATTAGTAACTTTACAAATTTAAAGGCGAAATAATGAGTCGGACTGCTTCATTTTATTATAGTTATATGATACAATATATTAATAATATAATTGTAGCAAATATAGTAAAGAGCACAAAGAAGTTTAGGATTATTATGACGATTCGGAAAACAATGAACGGCACCATTTTGGAAATGCACATTGCGGGGCGCATTGACATCACGACGGCTCCGTAGATGGAAGCGGAACTGAAGGAGAGTCTCACTCAAATGCACGAGAATCGTTATCGCTCACCGCCTTTCAACCATTCAGCACGCCAATCGTATCATTTACCTTGATAAAGGTAAGATCGCTGAGAAAGGCACATACGAGGAGCTTATCTCAAAGAACGGACTTTTTGCCGCGCTTGTGGAACGCCAACGCTTGGATATAGATGCGGAATAAACAGAAGGAGTTCCACACATTTCGTTAAGAATAAGTAACATCCACTCTTTGAGTAAGAGTGGTGGATGTTAGTTTTACAAATGAGTATTAGTATCCGGTAATAAGAAAAATACGAAATTATTATTGACTTTATATAAGTGAGTGGTATATACTTGTTTCTGTTAAGGACCATGACTCAGTTACACGGCTACTCCGGTCGTTTACTTAGTCAGCAGTATTGCTGCTTCAGGTCGACAAATAATTTTTAGGAGGTAATCGTCATGATTACAAAAGAGAAGAAGGCAGAGATTATTGCCAAGTTTGGTAAGACACCCGAGGATACCGGTTCTACTCAGGTACAGATTGCATTACTTACAGAGAGAATCAATGAGCTTACAGATCATTTAAAGGTTCACAAGAAGGATCATCATTCAAGACGTGGTCTTCTTATGATGGTTGGTCAGAGACGTGGACTTCTTGAGTATCTCAAGAAGATTGACATTGAGGAGTATCGTACACTTATCGATCAGCTTGGTCTCAGAAAGTAATCTCGAATTTGGGAGAATGTGGGCACTTGCTTTGTGGCAGGTGCCTTTCTTTACGTTATTTTGACTGTTTATATAAAAGCAGAAAGATAACCCACTGCCTGTAGGCGGTGGGTACAAGCTTTGTCAGGTGCGGGGTACAATCCCCGTACCTGACAGCTGCGAAGCAGCCTGCTTTTAACGAGCAACAAGCGAAGCGCTTGCGAGTCTTGAATTCATATTGTTTTGATTTATTATTGCTTTTGACTTGATATGCAGACTTACTTGAAAGGAATTTTGTATGAATTACGAAGAAGCATTTGATTATTTATATAACTGTTCAACTAAAGGCTCGGTATATGGACTTGAACGTGTGAAACGGCTTGCAGATGAAATGAATCTTCCGGACAAAAACTGCAGGCTGATTCATGTGGCAGGTACTAACGGGAAAGGTTCTGTTTCAAGAATGATAGCTTCAATTCTGACTTCGGCAGGGTACAGAACAGGAATTTTTAATTCTCCATTTCTGTCGGCACCAACGGAATATATGTGTGTTGACGGTGTGGATGCGAACAGAGAAGAGTTCGCTGAAGAAGTCTCAAAGGTAAGGAATGCATGCAAGAAGATAAAAGAACAGGACCCCGCTTTTATGATGCCCACAGAATTTGAGATGAGCTTCTGTGCCACACTTTCGTATTTCAAAACAAAAAAGTGCGAATTTGCAGTCATTGAATGCGGACTCGGCGGTTTGACCGATGCGACGAATATCATACCTGCTCCTGAGCTTGCCATTATAACCAATATCGGCATTGACCATACCGGGCTGCTTGGAAATACAGTGCAGGAAATTGCAGCCCAAAAGGCAGGAATAATAAAGCACGGCTGTGATGTGATAGCTTATCCTTCATGTAATGAAGCACTGAATATTATTGCAAAAAAATGCATCAGTGAAGATTGTAATTTCTTTGTGGCTGATAATGATATTTCGGAATATGAAGAATACATTGGACTTCCGGGAAATTTCCAGAAAGCAAATGCCGCTGTGGCTGTTAAAGCTGTTGAAATACTCAATAAACGTTCGGCGCAGAATATCGGAAACACATCTGAAACATATAATTCCGATACAGTAAAAAATGTTACAGATGAAAATACAGACAAGATTAAATTAATTAATTCCGAAACTGCAAAAACCGGTAAAGATGAAAACACAGACACGTTCAAAGCAAATAATTCTGAAACTGCAAAAACCGGTAAAGCTGAAAACGCAGACAAGATTAAATTAATTAATTCTAAAACTGCAAAAACCGGTAAAGATGGAAACATAGACACGTTCAAAGCAAATAATTCCGAAACAGTTAATCCTGTTAAAGACGAATACAGATATATTTCTACGAATGATATCAGACATGGACTTGCTTCTGTCAGATGGCCCGGAAGATTTGAAATTATCCGCAAAAATCCATATATTATTATAGATGGCGGGCACAACAATCAGTGCATAGATGCGCTCACAGAATCTCTTGACGCTCTGAACATCTCCAAAGCGGTATTTGTAATCGGTGTCATGGCTGATAAAAGCTATCAGGATATGTTTGTGAAGCTTTCAAAATATGCTGAATATGTAATTACAACGGAGCCTGCAAATTCCAGGCGACTTGATTGCTGTGAATCGTTAAAATACTGGAACAGTCTGCAGGTAGAAGGTGAAGCGGTAACAAAGCCTTCAGAGGCCGTTAAACGTGCTGTTGACTATTCGGCAGACAGAAAGAATATAGTAGTTGCCGGTTCTCTGTATATGATGGGTGAGGTACGTGAAACATTGAAATCAGGTCGTCTCTTCGCAGAATAAAGCTATTCTCGTTTTTACAAAAACTTTGAACAATATACTTTTTTAACGAGTAATAAGCGAAGAGGTTGTCAGTTTTGAACTTATTACCGTTTTAACAGGATTTCAGGTCATAGGCGGACAGTGCAAAGGGCTGAAGTCGATCCTCTGAAACCATACCGTTGCTGATAGTAATACAATGATCGGCCAAAAACAACAAGATTCGGATTATGAGTAATCATGACAACCGGAATACCCTGCTTTTTTGAAATATTCTGCAGTATTTTTATGATTTGCAGAGCATTTACGGTGTCAAGTGAACCGGTAGGTTCATCGCAGAGCAGAAGACCGGAACGTTTTACAAGTGCTCTGGCAATGCAGACACGCTGCCGTTCGCCGCCGCTGAGCTGAGAAGGATATGATTTGGCTTTTGAACTGAGTCCTACCATTTCGAGAACTTCTATGACCGAAAGAGGGTTTTGAACGAGCGAAGCGGTTGCGAGTCTTGAATCTGGTTATAGCATATTTTACTATCATGTGCATACTTAAAATGCAAAGACAAAAAAATAATAAAGAGTTTACTATTCGCCACTGATTTTGTGGTGCGCTTTATGAATGTTTTTGATCGGAAGGTGAATAGTAACATAAAGAGCAGATGTGTAGTTACTTAATCAGTAACGATGAAACACATCTGCTCTCATGTTATTTTTACCTGTAATTTTATATTAAGGATTACATCCGCTTGAATAAACGTGATTGATTTAATGCGATTTAATACACACGTTTGAATACGTGCGATTGATTTTCTTAATAACTTTAACCGTTCATTGAATAGTACAACACCTGAAGCATTTGTATTATTCGAAATAAATAATCAGGTTTACATCTGTATTGCGAGTAAATTATTCTTCAATGTCATCAACAGGCTCAATATCTTCATCCGATACATCGATTTCATCGGTGATAACCTGTGCTGAGATTCCGTCACGTCTTGCACAGAAGCTGCAAAGACGGTTTCTGTTGTTGGAAATGGCTTCTTCAACATTTTTGCCCTCAATGATTTCGTCACTGTTGTTGAGCGCCTGACAGTCAGGGCTTGTGTGATAGCATTTACCGAAGTGTGTCCAGTAAACTTCGCCTTCAACATACTGGATGGCGGTATCCTTGTCCTCCTGTGATACGGGATTCCAGTCGTAACCGATGAGTCCGCCGATCAGAAGAGCAATGATTGCAACGATTCCGCCGATTGTTTTGGTCTTCTTATCAAGATTCTTGTTGGTGAAGATGATAATCAGCAGGGGCAGGAAGCAGATTATATTCATAATCAGTCCCAGATTGTTCCAAAGCCAGAATTTGACTTTATTTTTCTTGGAAGCAGGATCGATATCGTTTGATTTCTTCCAGAGAAGAGCACCTGCGATAACAAAAATCAGGTCAATTACAAGTACGCCGATGATTGCAACAAGTGTACTGCAGAAAGTGATATTTACCTTTCCGAATACCATCATAATACCAAATACTTCACACGCGATGGCAAGTATCCAGCAGATGACAGCGCCGATTCGATAACCGGTGGCATTGCCTGTTTTCTTTGCCTGTGTCACTGTCTTTTGTGAAGTGGTTTTGGCTGAAGAAGGCTTCTTTACTGCCGGTTTCTTTTCTGCAATTTTCTTTTCTTCAACAGCTTCTTCGACTTCCTCGACTTCTTCAACTTCTTCAACTGTTTCTTCAACTGTCTCCTCAATTTCTTCCTCAAGAGTTTCTTCAACAGTTTCCGCAGCCTTTTTTACAGGCGGTTTTTTAGCGGCAGGCTTCTTTGCGGTAGTCTTTCGTGCGGCTACTTCTGAAGCTGATACGATTTTGCGTTCTTTCTTTTCAGCCATTATTATACCTCTCATTATTAAATTTGGTTTATACAGACACAATATATAGTTCTGTAATACTCCCCAACTACATTATACAGATATAAATAAATCTTTCAAGAATTTTATTTATATATTTACTTTTTTATCTGTGTGCATTATACTTTGGTTAACGTATTTCTTTACAAATCTGCCGGAAAGCATGTCACTTGCTACATACAGCGACGCTTTAGTTTTACTTTAGCGACAACATTCAACCTTGGAAGTGTATGCATTCTTACGGAACGTTTATATAAAAGCAGAAAGATAACCCACTGCCTGTAGGCGGTGGGTACAAGCTTTGTCAGGTGCGGGGTACAATCCCCGTACCTGGCAGCTGTGAAGCAGCCTCCTTTTAACGAGCAACAAGCGAAGCAGTTGCGAGTCTTGAATTTACTTGACGAAATGTTACTATTCACAGTCAGATAATAATAAACGCAAGCTGAGAG
>JAZLIK010000122.1:0-13192 GCA_045617345.1 Lachnospiraceae bacterium
AGCCATTTTTCGAAGAAAAATGAGCGGATTTTGAATGTTTTTAGCATTTCGAGAGCACACAGTGCGAAGAAATGCGTGTATCATTAGGCGTCAGTTCTTTTGACGCCGTAATCATTAAATTTATATAATCGTAAATGCCTCAGCATCTACGTTAATGCTTAAACATCGTAATCATCTGCGTCAAAGCTTTTGACGCCGTATTCATCAATTAATACAAGTTTAAATGAATGTTAAAAATTTAAATAATGACAGTTTTCTGTCAGAAAGAGGTATAATATATATGAATCCTAAAAAAAGTTTTAAATCAAAATGTATATCTGTACTTGTATGCATGAGCATGATTCTGGCTCTGTTCAGCACGCCATTGGGAACAAAACAGGCAAACGCTGTTGAGCCCGGTAATGATTCCATTGAGTATTCATATTTTAAATGGGATAATGAAAATCAGAGACTAAAAAAATATCAGAGTAAAATTGATAATTACGAGATATTTCCCGAAACTTCCGGTGACACGCTCGGTGACGAAAACGGAAAGTGGTATGTGGTAAATACTAACGCTATTTTTTATGGTAATATTTTTGTAAACGGAACAGCAAATCTTCTTATCGCTGACGGATGTTCGTTAACAGTTAACGGATTCATAAATGTAAGTGAAGGCAACACGCTTAATATTTATGCGCAGTCATATTCATCCAATTTAGGTAAAATTATCGTTAATAATGTATTTATTGCAAATAACTCATGTGCCGGAATTGGCGGAAACATAAGAGAAAACTGCGGTACGGTAAATATATACGGATGTATTATATCTGCCATAGGTCTGAATGAAGCTGCCGGAATAGGTGGCGGCACTTTGGGAAACGGCGGAACCATTACTGTTTATGATGGTGAAATCACCGCCATCGGTGGTGAGAAGGGTGCCGGTATCGGTGGCGGTTGTTACGGTGACGGCGGAACCATTACTGTTTATGGTGGTAAAATCACCGCCAACGGTGGTGAGAAGGGTGCCGGTATCGGCGGCGGTTATTACGGTGACGGCGGAACCATAGAAATTAACAACGGTAATATAACAGCAAACTATGACGCAGCTAATTCACCTTTTGAGCCCAGGGCCTGCAGTAACTTTGGTGCAGGTATCGGTGGCGGTTATTGTGGAAACGGCGGAACGATAACCATAAATAACGGAACTGTTACAGCTGTCTCTTCATTCGGAGCCGGCATTGGCGGAGGATATGAGGGCAGCGGTGGAAAAATCACAATAAATAACGGTAAAGTTTCAGCTGTCGGTACCAATCAGGGTGCCGCTATCGGCGGTGGAAACGGTGGAAATACCGAAAACGATGAAATTACCATTAATGGTGGACAGATTACTGTAGACAGTATCGATTCTACATGTATCGGCGGCGGTAAAGGAAAAGCAGGAAAAATTATTATTAACGGCGGATCTATAAAAGCTGCTCCGGGACCTATGTATTCTATCGGTGGAAGCACCTATACCCCTGAGTGTAAGGAATTGTATATTGCAGAATCTTTGGATGTTATTCATTTAGGTAAAAAACTTGAAATTACTTCTCAAACTAACTGTATTCCAAATCCCGTAACAATTACCGAATGTATCAAATATATAGACTATACCCCGGACTCCTCGGAGGGAAAACTGAAGAAGGAAGTAAAATTAGCACCCGCGTACACAATTTATGATTATGATAAATCAGAAAATTCTATTCCAATTGGCAATGATAAATGGTATGTGTTGTCCGGTGAAGGCGAAATAAACGATAGAATTGATGTTCAGGGAACAGCTCACCTGATTCTCCGAGATGGTTGTGATTACACTGTATATGGAGGGATAAATGTTGGTAAGGACAGTAAGCTCTATATATATGCAGAATCTGAGGGTGAAAATTGTGGTAAATTGACTGCAAACGCTTATCAGTATGAAGCAAAAGCCGGCATCGGAAGTGACAAATCCCAGGCTTTCGGACAGATAACCATCAATGGCGGTATAATAGACGCATTAGGAGGAACGAATGCTGCCGGTATTGGTGGTGGTGATAATACCGAGAAATATGATTTATCAGGAAGCAGTATTACTATTAATGGCGGTATGGTACATGCATTAGGAGGAACGAATGCTGCCGGTATTGGTGGTGGTGATAATGTCAATGTTGGTGATTTATCAGGTGCCTGCATAACAATTAACGGTGGTAATATAATTGCTACAGGTGGAAAATATGCTGCCGGTATTGGAAGTGGTCATAGTGGAAATTATTGTGAATCAGGATTTAAAATAACTATTAATGATGGAAAAATAAATGCAACAGGCGGAATAAATGCTGCCGGTATTGGCGGTGGTTTATATTCATACGGTGGAGATATTAATATCAATGGAGGATTAATAAATTCAGAAGGAGGCGAAATAACTCCTTCCATTACTGCTCCCGCAATCGGCGGAGGCTACGATACCGATGTGAATAATTACGAATGCTGTCCCTGCTCAAATCTTATGATCGCAGACAACTTAATAATCAGTAGCAGCAATGAAAGCTTTAATTTCATACAGAACCAAACAAAAACAATTCCTGAAAAAGTATATATTACTCCTCATTTTAATTATCTGAGTTATGAATGGAATGATGAGCTCAACACGTTAGTTTGCGAAGAAAAAAAATTATCCGACTTTTCGTTTCTTCAAGACACAGGTTTAAATACTACTATTGGATCAGATGAAGGAAGCTGGTATGTAGTATCAGATAATGTCTTAATCTCGAATAGTATAAGCGTCACCGGCACTGCTAATATTTTACTTCTTGATAGAAGCCAACTAACAGTGGCATACGGAATAAATGTCCCCGAAAATGCAAACTTAAATATTTATGCACAGTCAGAAGGTGAAAACTGTGGAAAGCTTATTGTTAAAAATGAAAATAACGGGAATGATAATAACGCAGGCATTGGAGGAAACAGTTATTCAAAATGCGGAACGATTACAATCTACGGAGGTAATTTGTCAGTAACCGGAGGTGAATATGCTGCAGGTATCGGTGGCGGATACAACGGAACCGGCGGAAAGGTGGTCATAAAAGGTGGTACAATTTCTGCTAAAGGCGGTAAATATGGCGCAGGTATCGGTAACGGTGTTTCCAACACCGAAAAGGAAAGTGTTGAAGTTATTATAGAAGGCGGCACCATAACTGCCAGCGGCGGTGAAAATGCTGCAGGTATCGGCGGCGGATATGTGACCGACAACATAAAAATAACAATAAAAGACGGCAACATTGAATCAAAGGGCGGTATCAACGGTGCAGGTATCGGCGGCGGTTATCAGTCCGGCGGCTTGGAAATAGTCATAAAAGGCGGAAGCACCACCGCAAAAGGCGGTTCAAACGCTGCCGGTGTAGGATCCGGCAATTTGTTGAAATATGGCGGTAAAGTTAGCATAGAAGGTGGTGCAGTATTAGCAATCGGTGGTGAAGCAGCCGCGGGTATCGGTGGCGGTGTCAATGGATTATTCGATTCTGTAACCATAACCGGAGGTACTGTTATTTCTTCCGGCGGAAGAATATCGTCCGATAGCTGGGCCGCAGCCATTGGTAAAGGAACAAATTCTCAAAACGTTTCCGGTGACTGTGGTTCACTGAACATTAGCAGCAATATGTACATATCGTGTCCTGAAGGCTCCGATTTTTATCAGCAGGGAAAAACATTATCTATTCCTGGTGAGGCATTTGTTCATAAAATGGGAAACTGGACAACATTTGCAATCGATAATGTATTAACATATGTCTGCGGCGATGACTATTGCTCCAACTTTAATGAAGACAGCAAACCTTTGAGTATTGCTTTTACAATCAAATTTGAGGAAAATGCTCCTGTTTATACTCTCGGAAAGGATTACAGGTGTTCAGTTGAAGCCGATGATACCGGTTTATTTAAGATTTCAGAGCTGAAGCTGCCGGAGATAAAGTATTTTTACGGTACTACTGATAAGTCAGCTATTGAAGGGACCCCTGTAAATGCCGGACATTATACAGCGGTAATTTCAGACCTTGGTGCCGAAGCAAGCCTTGAATTTGATATAGCAAAGGCCGATATTTCACCTGTGACTGTTATCTCAGACAGCATTTACGGTGAAGGTTCATCTGTTCCTTCAGTTATGGGCAATTCAGGCAACGGTACAGTAAAATATCTCTACAGTAATGATAATGTAAACTGGACAGACGCTGTACCTTCAAAAGCCGGAGAATATTATGTAAAGGCTCTTATCGACGAAACAGATAATTACAACAAAGCAGAAACCCAGCCCGTAAAATTTGAGATTAAAAAAGCAACAAATCCCGCTAATCTGTCCGCAGATGCTTTTACAGTTACGGATATTGTATGCGGTAAAACACAGTTCGGCGAGATAAGCGGTGTTTCAACAGATATGGAATACAGTATTATGGATTCAGAAAACTGGATCTCATGTACAGGAACAACAATTAAAGGTCTTTTAAAAGGCGAGTATCTCATTCGCATGAAGAAGACACCGGATTACGATGCTGCAGGTGAACCGGTATCCGTAAGCATTGAATTTACACATAATTACAGCAGTGAGTACACTACCGACCTTTCTGCTACCTGTCTTGAAGAAGGTACAGAATCAAGACACTGTACTACCGCAGGCTGTACAGCATCCACTGACAGCCGCGTAATTCCGGTTAAGGAACACACACTGAAAACAATTTCTGCAGTTGAACCCACATGTACCGAAAACGGACATAAAGAGTATTACAGATGTTCAGTTTGCAAAGATTATTTTTCTGACATAGAAGGAAAGAAAATAATCAATGATTTGTATTCATGGCTTTCGAATGAAGGTCTGACAGCTTCAACAGGACACACATTCTCAACCGAATGGACATATGATGAAACCAGTCATTGGCATGAAGCAGTCTGCGGACATAATAAAACAGAAGGCAAAGCCGTTCACAGCTGGGATTCCGGTACAGTAACAACTCAGCCTACAACTGAAACTACCGGTATCAAAACATATAAGTGTAAGGTTTGTAATGCCAGCTTAAGTGTAGACTTACCTAAATTGGATCCTGCAGGTACACCCGTTCCTTCGGGCAATCCCACAGGTGCACCCGTTCCTTCGGGTAATCCCACAGGTGCTCCCGTTCCTTCGGTCAATCCCACAGGTGCTCCCGTTCCTTCGGGCAATCCCACATGTGCTCCCGTTCCTTCGGGCAATCCTACAGGTGCTCCGGTTCCTTCAGGCAATCCCGCAGGCACACCGGTTCCTTCGGGCAATCCCACAGGCACACCGTCTGTCACACCTACAGGTACAGCTTCCGACAATGATGGAAAGACCCCTGCAGGAGCAGAAAACAATAATTCTTCCGATAACGAAGAAAAAGTCACCGTATTAACAAACGATGACGGTTCCGGAGCAGAAATACCCGAGAGCTTCATCGACAATATTAAGCTTACAAAGGATGAAAAGAAGGCTGTAAATAATGGAGCTGAGATCGTTCTTGATATTAATGTTACACAGAAAAAGACCGGTTCTGCGCTGAAAAAGAATGTTCTGACTTCTCAAAATACAATTGTCGGTCTGCTTGCAGCAGAAGGTATTACAGATGAAAATACAGGAAATGAGTCTGAAGGTACAACTGACAAAACAGGAAGCAATGCGGACGGTACCTCAGGCCGGACAGGAAGCAATTCGGGCAGTACATCAGGCCAGACAGGAAGCAATGCGGATGATTCATCAGGCAATTCAAAGAATGACAGCGTTACTCTGACAGTCGGTCCCACCTACAATATCAATCTTACGAAACAGATTGGCGAGGCTGATGCCAAATCCGTCAAGACAAACATAAGTAACATAACATTTACCGCATCGGTACCTCTGAAAGAAAAGTTCGTGAATACAGACAGTTCAATAACACGTCTTTACTTTATGGTTAGCACAGGTGCTGACGGAAATCAGACGGTCGTTCCGGCAGATTTTTCTTCGGATACAAACACATTAAGCTTCAATGCTCCCGGAAACGGTGAATTTACGCTTACTATGGTTGATGTTCCGTTCTTCGAGGCAAAGGGTACGGTACTGAAGACTGCTAAAAAACTGAACGCAATATACGAGATTACAGCGCCCGGAAATATCGAGGGCAAGGTCGGTACTCTCAGATATCTCGGACCCCAGACAAAGAAAGCGTCTCTGACGGTCAAGAATACCGCTAAAATCAACGGAATCTCATATACCGTTACATCAATCGAAAATGGTGCATTTGCCGGAAACAAAAAGCTTGAAAAACTTACAATCGGCAAGAACATCAGCTTTATCGGTGACGGGGCATTTAAGGGATGTAAGAATCTTAAAGAAATAACCGTTAATTCGAAGCTGTTAAAGGCCAAGAACCTGAGCGCCGATACCTTCAAAGGTTTAAGCAAAAAAGTAACTGTTTATGTACCCGCAACGAAGCTTAAAGCATACAAGACTATGTTTGCAAAGCTTGGTGCCGCATGCACGGTAAAAGTACAGTAATTTATTCGCTATTCGCAAAAAATAAAGCCGTTTCTGTCAGGAAACGAATGAGTCACTCATTTTATTAGCGAGCTATAAATGTTTGTTGTCAGACGGTGAATTAACGAAACAGTTACCATGAATAGTAACGAAAAACTATATAGTAATAGAAACAAAGTCCGCAAGTCGAGATGAATTTATCTCGACTTGTGCTTATACTAACCTATTGCAAATATCAGATATTTGTAGTATCATTCATTATTGTCGATTATAAATAAGGCATCACCATGTGTTATTCCATGCCCCAAAAGGAACATACAGATATGGAAGATTAGAATAGTAACGTATAAAATACGTAATACGGGATTACACACATGATATGCCTCATTACACAAAGAAAAGAGGACATTTTTATGGCTACAGTTAGACCTTTCGGCTGTTACAGACCTGCAGAAAAGCTCGCAGACAAGGTAGCGGCACTCCCTTATGACGTTTATAACAGAGCAGAAGCAAAGGCTGCTACGGAGGGCAACCCTTATTCATTTCTTCGTATAGACAGAGCAGAGACTACCATGGATGATTCGGTAGATACTTACGATCCTTCTGTTTATCAGCAGGCCAAGAAGCTTCTGAACGACAGAATTGCGGACGGCACATTCGTAAGAGACGATGATGCCTGCTATTATGTTTATGAGCTCATCATGAACGGACGTCACCAGACCGGTATTGTTGCTTGCTGTTCTGTAGATGATTATATCAGCGGAAAGATTAAAAAGCACGAGAATACAAGAGAAGAAAAGGAAATCGACAGAATTAACCATGTAAATATCTGCTCGGCACATTCAGGTCCTATTTTTCTTGCTTACAGAAGTGATGATGTTATCAGCGGCATCGTAAACAGAACCAAGGAAGGCGCAAAGCTTTACGGATTTACAGCCGAGGACGGTATCACACATAATGTATGGAAAATTGCAGACACAAATGATGTTGAAACCATCAGAGCACGCTTTGATTCAATCAACAACATTTATATTGCAGACGGACATCACAGAGCTGCTTCGGCTGTAAAGGTCGGTCTTAAGAGAAGAGAAGAGAATCCTAATTACACCGGAGCCGAAGAATTCAATTTCTTCCTTTCGGTTCTTTTCCCCGAAGACCAGCTCATGATAATGGACTACAACAGAGTAGTAAAGGATTTGAACGGAATGACTGCAGATGAGTTTATTGCAAAGCTTTCCGAGAATTTCACTGTTGAAAAGGTTGACGCAGCTTATTCTCCCGCCGAAAAGTTTACCTTCGGTATGTTTCTCGAGAACACCTGGTACAAGGTCAGCGCAAAGGACAACATCCGTGCCATCACCGATCCTGTCAGCAGCCTCGATGTTTCGGTTCTCTCTGATTATGTATTAACCCCCATTCTCGGAATCGGCGATCTCCGTAAGGACTCACGTATCGATTTCATCGGCGGTATCAGAGGATTGAAGGAGCTTGAGAGAAGATGCGGTCTTGACATGAAGCTTGCTTTCTCGATGCATCCCACATCAATTCAGGAGCTATTTGCAGTAGCCGATGCCGGACTTCTCATGCCTCCCAAGTCAACCTGGTTCGAGCCCAAGCTCAGAAGCGGACTGTTCATTCATTCGTTCTAAATGAAATCCGGTTACTATTCACCACATAGCCGGTATGACAATTTCTTTACAAGCAAACTTGTAGTAATTGTCATTTGGCTTTCCGATGTTTTTGGTCGGGCGGTGAATAGTAAATTCTTCTGCCAACAGTGAGATTTCACGGCAGAAATATACTTGTAAAATAAATGGCGCTGTGTTATACTTTTAGTATGCGGAGGTGCTTATGAAAAAGAATAATTCGAGTTCAAACGTTACAGAAGAAAAAAAGAAAAGCAAGTTAAAAACGATATGTATTATAATTGCAACCATAGTTGCTGTTATAACTACTGTCAAGCTTGTAGTGAAGTTTTTCAGCAGGAAGAATAATCTCGAAGAGAAGATTAATGTAAAAGACATCTTTGTATTCATGGAATCAAAGAGATTTGAGTATGCTGAAAAGATTTCATCGGGAATCATTATCAATTCACATATGGGAATTCCCAGTTGTGACTTTACTTCATGTGATTTTGCTGACAATACATTTATCAGTATCAAATCAGTTGCAAGTATAGTAAATATCACTGTTCCCACAGATATAAACGTTAAATTTGATTATGTCAATACAGGCAGCTTCATTAAGTGGAATATATCAAATGAATATGATGAGCACAAGCCTACCGTTTATATCGCACTCAAGACTGTAGGAAGCTTTATCAATATTAATCAGGCCTGATGAGTGTTGCAAAGTTATATTTTTATATTTTCAGTTCAGGTTGGCCGGATCAGTTAAATCATGATTGTTCACAAATTTACCTTTTCCGGTTTGTGTATTTCAGTATGACAAGATGGTTAGGACTATCTATCAATCATAATTACAACATTAACCGGCAGACTCATATGTGCCAGCCCGGCAAATGAATCTGCTCACAATAATTTAAGAGGTTTTGATATTTATGTTAAGAGAATCATTTCTTAGTATCAAAGAGGGTAACGAGGTAAAAGAAAATCTTCTGGAAATTAAGAATCTTCTTAAAGACAAGGCAAAGGGCATCAAATCAAAAGATGCCCTTCTTTTGATGCTTGACGGAGATTTTTCGCTTTTTACCGATTTGCTTTTAAGCGAAGATCCGAAGATTCGCAAAAATTCGACTTATATTTTAGGATGTCTCGGTGTACAGGAGAATCTGCCTGTTATTTACGATTCATACATTAATGACAAAACGCTTTACAATAAAGCAACCTATGTGGAAGCTATTAAAAAGCATGATTTTTCGGAATACCGTGACAGACTCAGAGAACGCTATATCGAGCTCACCAGCATGAAAATCAATGACGATGAAAAGAAGCATTATCTTGATGAAATGAAGGAGCTGAAAAGCATCTTCGGCACCGGTAAGACTGAGTTCAAGGGATACGGAATCACCAACGAAGTAATTCTGACCACAAACAGAAATTTCAAGAATATTACCGCTGAGCAGCTTGGTCCGATTCCTCACAAAGATTTCCCCGCCGGAGTCATCTGCAAGACAAAGAATATACGCAGTATTATTCCCATCAGAACCTATGAAGAAATGCTTTTTATCCCTGAGAATGTGAAGTTCATAAATCCCGATGTCAGGAAAGCTGCGGAGGAGCTCATTGACGGAAAGCTTACCGAGTATATCTTTGACAGAATTGGCTTCGCCGGCGATAAGGATGTGGACAACACCGGTCTGAAGGTTAAATTCAGAATAGACTTACGTGCCAAGGAGCTTGACGATGCTGATTTTTCAAAGAAGCTCGCAAATGAGCTCGAAGTAAAATCAGGTTTCAGACTTTTAAATTCTCCTTCTGATTACGATATTGAAATCAGGCTTGTGGAGAACAGTAAAAAAATGCTCAACGTTCTTGTGAAATTCTCAATTCTCAAGGATGTGCGTTTCACATATCGCAAGGAGACGCTTGCAGTTTCCGTGAAGCCTTATATTGCCGCAACGCTGATGGCACTCGCTGCTCCTTACTTTAGAAGAAATGCTGCGGTCCTCGATCCTTTCTGCGGCACCGGCACGATGATGATTGAAAGAGAAATCGCATCAAACGCAAGACTTTTTTACGGAATTGATATTTTCGGTGAAGCCATTGATAAGGCAAAAATAAATGCCAAACTTGCCGGTATTATGAAGAAGACAGAGTTCATCACCAGAGATTTCTTTGATTTTGTTCACGATTACAAGTTTGACGAAATTGTCACCAACATGCCTTTTGTCACCGCAAACAAATCAGAGAAGGACATCGAAAGCATATACGAAAGATTCTTTGTCAAGGCTGATGAATATCTCGAGAAGAACGGTGTTATCATCATGTATTCGAGAAATCCTTCGTTCGTTGCCAGGTATGGAACCGCATTTGAAGTCAAAGAGGAATTTGAAATTTCCAAATTTGAAAACAGTTACCTGTTCATACTGACAAGATAGCGTTGAAAAGTAGCTTTGGAGATTAGTTTTGAGAATTTGCTTTAGGAATTAGTTTTTGGAATTTGCTTTGAAAATTAGTTTTTGAGAATTTGCTTTAGAAATTAGTTTTGGAAATTTGCTTTGGGAATTCGCTTTAGGAATTAGTTTTGGGAATTTGCTTTGGAAATTTGCTTTGGGATTAGCTTTATAACGTTCACAGAAGTCTTTGTTATTTTTTGCAGTGTTATTAGGGGTTTAGGATGAAAAAAGTTAAAATTGTGCTTATAGTTTCAGTCCTGATTTTTCTGACGCTTCTCACGATTCTGCTGGTACAGAAGTTTGGGAACAAAGAAAAAACAGTCTCTCTGCGTGAACAGTACCAGAATGAGATGAAACAGCCGGAAGAATAATATGCTTATTTTAGGAATCATTATCGGTGTCATAGCTCTGCATGTTTGTTTTGCCATGCTTGAGCTCAGACAGTTGAAAACAACATATTATGAAGAATACAGTACAAAGCTGCCGGAACTGTCCGACAGTTTTAGAATTGCTGTTTTAAGCGATTTGCACTGTTGCAGCTTCGGCAAAAACAATATAAAACTTTTCCGTTCACTAATTAAAACGACTCCTGATGTAATACTGATTTCCGGTGACCTTGTAAACGGCATGAATGAAAGCGAATTTGAGTTTGCACGCAGTTTTCTTTCAGAGCTGAGCAAGCTCAATATCCCTGTTTATTATACGTTTGGCAATCATGAAGAACGTTACAGGAAATGGGGAAACGGGATATTTGACAGATATCTTGCACTTGTACAAGAGTATGTAACTGTACTCAACAATGAAACGGTAGTGTTGCCCGTTACAGCAAAAGAAACGGGTAATACCGTTGGTTTTAACGTAAGCACCAGTGTATGTACTAACGAGAACACCAACAAATGTACTAACAGGAATATCAGCTTCAGCAATGAAGTAAATTCAGCTTCAGGGCATGTCGGCACTATAACCCTTACAGGTGTTGATTTACCGGAGTATATGTACCGCAAAGGGGATTTTTCTTCGGCAGCCGCAGAGATTGCCGCAGAAGCCATATCAAATATACATCCGTCTGAATTATTGCCGGAAGATGAACACATAGAATCTGCAAACAGAACTGATTTCAGAACACCGGGTACTGTTGCTTTGATGTCAGATTTAATGCACCGGAATAATTCAACTGCTAACACCGATGATTCAGAAGCACGGCCTGCTGTTGCTTTAGTATCAGACTTATTGCACCGGAATAATTCAACTGCTAACACCGATGATTCAGAAGCACGGTCTGCTGTTGCTTTAGTATCAGACTTATTGCACCGGAATAATTCAACTGCTAACACCGGTGATTCAGAAGCACAGCCTGCTGTTGCTTTAGTATCAGACTTATTTCACCTGAATAATCCAACTGCTAACACCGGTGATTCAGAAGCACGGCCTGCTGTTGCTTTAGATTCAGCAGATTCAACGGCAAATAACGGAAGCTACAGGATTGTGATTTCTCACGATCCGGATTATTTCAGGATTCTGGCGCATGCCGGTGCTGACATGGTTATATCAGGGCATGTACACGGTGGAATTATCAGACTTCCTATTTTGGGAGGACTTGTCAACCCGAAGCTAAAGCTGTTTCCCAAATTTGACAAAGGACGATTTGAATACAACAATTCTGTAATGTATTTGTCCGGTGGACTGGGCTGGCACAATCTTCCTATCAGATTCATGAACCGGCCTGAGATTGTTGTAATCAGTTTATCAAACAGGAGCTTTTTATGAGCATTTCAGTTAAATTGGATGCATTTGAAGGTCCGCTTGACCTTTTACTGCAGCTTATAGAGAAAAATAAAATAGATATCTATAACATTCCCATTATTGAAATTACAAATCAGTATATGGAAGTTATAACCGAGATGCAGAATGAGAACCTCGATGAGATGAGTGATTTCCTGGTTATGGCCGCATATCTGCTGAAGCTGAAATCAGAGATGCTGCTGCCGAAGCAGGAGGAACCGTCCGAAGAAGAGCCTGTTGACATCAGACAGGAGCTGGTTGAGAGGCTTCTCGAATACAAAATGTTCAAATATGCGTCTTACGAGCTGAAGGACAAGCAGTTCGATGCGCAGAAGCTCATGTTTAAGGAAAGCACTGTACCGGATGAAGTCCTTCAGTACAAGGAGGATGTCGACATCGGTGAGCTATTGGGGGATGTCACGCTAAACCGTCTGAATGATATATTCAAGGATCTGGTGAAAAAAAAGGAAGACCGTATCGACCCTGTCAGAAGCTCCTTCGGAAAAATCGAGAAAGAAGAGACGAACCTGTATGCAATCATCGAAGATTTACAGCTGTTCGGACTTACAAACAGACATTTCAGTTTCAGAAAATATATGGAAAGCAAGAAGTCGAAAATGGAAATGATTATTACTTTTCTTGCAATTCTTGAACTTATAAAAATGGGACGTATCGTTATAAAGCAGGAAGCGGTATTTGATGATATCATAATTGACTATATGGCTAACGATATTGTACCGGTAGATGAATTTTCGGTGTAATGTTTCATAGAAATGTTTTTAAACTAATGCTTTCAAATTATTTTTCAAAGTAATATT